>NZ_JBEXDX010000031.1:0-55436 GCF_040605995.1 Streptomyces sp. NPDC005492 | reverse complement strand
CCATCGGCCGGTCGTACGGCCCGATCGGTGCCGGGAGCTGTGAACTGCCGGTCAGGTAGCGGTCGACGGCCGCCGCCACGGCCCGTCCTTCGGCGTGGTCGCCCAGACGGTCAGCGACTGGCCTGGCGCGGTGTCGCCCGCGACGGACACTGCTCGCGGGTTCGTCGTGAGGGCGACGCGGCGGGGAGTTCTGGCCCGTCGGGGCTCACACCACCATCGGCCGGTCGTACGGCCCGATCGGTGCCGGGAGCTGTGAACTGCCGGTCAGGTAGCGGTCGACGGCCGCCGCCACGGCCCGTCCTTCGGCGATCGCCCAGACGATCAGTGACTGGCCGCGCGCGGCGTCGCCCGCGACGAACACTCCTCGCGTGCTCGTCGCGAAGTCCGCGTCCCGGGTGATCGTGCCGCGGGGGGCCATCGCCAGTCCCAGTTGGTCGATGAGGCCGTCCTTGCGGTCGGGCCCGGAGAATCCGAGGGCGAGGAGTACGAGATCGGCGGGGAGGCTGCGGTCGGAACCGTCCAACGGGCGGCGCCCGGCGTCCACTTCCACCAGATGCAGCGACCGCACGCGGCCGCCTGTGTCCCCCTCGAAGTGGAGGGTCGAGGCCGCGAAGAGCCGGGCGTCCGCGTGCGCCGCGGGCGCGGTCTCCAGATCGCGCGCCTCCTCGTGCGCGGCCGAGAGTCGGTAGATCTTCGGATACGTCGGCCAGGGCTCCGCGTCCTCGTCGCGCTCGGCGCCCGGCTGGGCGTAGATGTCCAACTGCGTGACGGACGCGGCCCCTTCACGCACCGCCGTACCCAGACAGTCCGCCCCGGTGTCACCACCGCCCACGATCACGACATGCTTCCCGGCGGCCGACAGGGGAGAGGCCGCCACGTCTCCCTCGCACACCCGGTTGGCCAACGGCAGGTACTCCATCGCCTGGTGGACCCCGGTCAACTCCCGCCCTGGTACGGGAAGTTCACGCCAGGCCGTCGCCCCCGTGGCGATCACCACCGCGTCGTAGCGCGCCCGCAGTTCCACCGCCCCGACGTCCCGGCCGACCGTCGTCGACGTACGGAACTTCGTGCCCTCGGCCCGCATCTGCTCAAGCCGCCGTTCCAGATGCCGCTTCTCCATCTTGAACTCGGGGATGCCGTACCGCATCAGCCCGCCGAGCCGGTCGTCCCGCTCGTACACGGCGACCGTGTGCCCGGCCCGCGTCAACTGCTGTGCCGCGGCAAGGCCGGTGGGCCCGGAACCGATCACCGCGACGGTCCGCCCCGACAGCCGGTCCGGTGGCCGAGGTGGCGCGAAACCGTCGGCCCAGGCCCGGTCGGCGATGGCCACCTCGACGTTCTTGATGGTCACCGCGGGCTGGTTGATGGCGAGCACACACCCCGCCTCGCACGGTGCCGGGCACAACCGCCCGGTGAATTCGGGGAAGTTGTTGGTGGCGTGCAGCCGGTCGGCCGCCGCCCGCCAGTCGTCCCGGCTGACCAGATCGTTCCACTCGGGGATCAGATTGCCGAGCGGACAGGCCTCGTGGCAGAACGGGACACCGCAGTCCATGCACCGGTCGGCCTGCCGATTGACGATCGGCAGCAGCGCGCCCGGGACGTACACCTCGTCCCAGTCCCGCACCCGCTCCTCGACAGGCCTGCGGGGCCACTCCTCGCGCGGAGTGGTCATAAAACCCTTGGGATCGGCCATGGCCGTCTTCCTCGCGTGCGCATACGACAGGCCGTGCGTCATCGGGCGGCACTCTTTCAGCCACGATACGGCCGTAGGGCCGGACATGCAGAGCGGGAAGACCGCCTTATTGAGCGGCTCCGCCCGGCCCTCACTCAGTTGATCTTGAGGTTCCTCTCAGGTGAGGGCCAGCATGTACACCAGCGCGGCGGCGGCCGAGGCGGCCGCGCGGACGTGATTCCACATCGTCCACTCGCGTAGGTACGACGGCCAGTACGCGGCGGCCTCCGGTGTCCCCGGGTCCAGCTTCAGCAGTGCCTCGTTGCGCGGCACGTTCGCCACGAGGGTCAGCCCGAACGCCCCGACCAGGTACAGCGCGCTGCCCAGCAGCAACTCCGTGGTCCCCCGGTCCGGCCACAGCACGAACGTCACCACCGTGATCACCGCGCACACCACCGCCGAGCCGGCGAACAGCAGCATGAAGACGGGAGTCGTCGCCGCCCGGTTGATCGCGTTCATCGCGGCGACCCCCTGCGCGGGCGGCAACTCGGCCAGCCCCCGCATGACCAGCACGGAGAAGGCGCAGAACACACCGGCCATCACCCCGGTCGTGAGCACCCCCAGAACCGTCAGGGTCACATACGGTTCACCGATCATGCCGACACCAACTCCCGCCCGTAGAGCCGTGATCCTGCCCACCCCCACCCACCAGGACAAGTCAAGGCCGGCCTCGCTCCGGTAACCATGGCCGAGAATCGCCGGAGCATACACGAACGTCCACGGCCGCCTCCGGCGTAAGCGCCCGACCTTCCCGCCACCCCCGCAGCACCTCCTCCACCCGCACCGAGATCCGCCGTCGTGCCTCATGCCGGGGCACCCCGCTCATCAGCAACTGGTCGTAGGGCGTGTCCACATGCCGTACGGACGCCACCACCGCCGAGACCACCGCGCCCTCGGACAACGCCTGCCCCGCCGCACTCCGCCCCACCCGCCCGCTGCCCCGCACCGAGGCATGCGCGGCGATCGTCCGCGCCCGCTCCTGTGGGCAGCCGGGGAACAGCCGTCGTATCTCCGCCGCGAACGCCTCCGTGAACCGCAGGTCCTCCGCGGCCCGCCGCCCCGCGTCCCGCACCCGGCGCCGCCGTCGCGCCTCCGCGTCCGCCAGACACCGCTCCTCGGCGCGCGCGAGCCCCGCCTCCTCGACGAGGACACCCTGCCGCTCGTAGCGGCCCCGGCGCCGGTCGAACCGCACCACCACCGCCGACAGCGCACTCTCCTCCCGCGCCCGGCGTGTCAACGCCGTGTCCCCGCGCGGCAGGAACACCAGATGCCCGAGGTCGGCACAGTCGAGACACCGAGGCACCCCACCCTCGACCACCACCAACGGCAACGGCCCACGCCGACACTCGGCACAGTGCCGCTTCCTGAGCGGCTGAACGACCATCGGCCCACCACGGGCCGGCGGAGCCGCGAACGATGCCATACGGGATGCATTCCCTTCCGTCATACTCCTCTCCCCTCGCCTGCTCGCCGACCCCACCACCTCGACGCGCCCTGACCGCAACCTGCCGCATCATGGGCTCTGTGCGACTGGAAGCGATCACCTGGGACCGGCTCGGCGACCTCCTCGCCGAGCATCTGCTCGATCTGAAGCCGGCCGACGGCGGCCCCTGGCCGCGTATCGCCTTCGACGGTGCCCCGGCGGCCCGGCCGGGCGATCTCGCCGAGCGGGTCTCGGAGGCGCTGCGCATCCGCGGCCGCTCCTCGCACGTCGTCTCCACCGAGGGCTTCCTGCGCCCCGCCTCGCTGCGTCTGGAGTACGGGCACCAGGACGTCGAGGCGTACTACGACGGCTGGTTCGACACCCGTGCCCTGTGGCGCGAGGTCTTCGGCCCGCTCGAACCGGACGGTGACGGCCGTGTCCTGCCCGACCTGTGGGACCCGACCGCCGACCGGGCCACCCGCAGCCCCTACGTCCAACTCCCGCCCGGTGCGGTCCTGTTGCTGCACGGTCCCTTCCTCCTTCGGCACTGGTTCCCCTTCGACCTGACCGTCCACGTCCTCCTCTCACCCGGCGCCCTGCGTCGCCGTACCCCCGAGACCGAGCACTGGACCCTTCCCGCCTTCGAGCGCTACGAGGACGAGACCGACCCGGCCGGGACGGCGGATGTCCTGGTGCGCGCCGACGATCCGCGTCATCCGGCGTGGGGCGGGTGGCCCGAACGCTGAGCCGCACCCGCTCGACGGCGGGCGTGCCGGAAGTGGCGACCGTCCGGGTGCGTTCACCCCGCCGCGCGGCGAGAATGAAGGGCGCCGGGACTAGCGGAACGTTCTGTGCCGCGCCGGCCGTCCGGCACCGGGAGGTACTTCATGACCACCGCCGGAGACATCATGCACCGGGGCGCCCAGTGGATCCCCGCCCATGAAACCCTGGACCGCGCCGCCCAACTGATGCGTGAACTGGGCGTCGGAGCGCTGCCCATCAGCGACGAGAACGAACGGCTCTGCGGCATCCTCACCGACCGGGACATCGTCGTCGGCTGTGTGGCCGTGGGCCACGACCCGGCGAAGATCACCGCGGGCGAGATGGCCCAGGGCACACCCCGCTGGATCGACTCCGGCGCCGATGTCGGCGAAGTGCTCCAGGAGATGCAGGGACACCAGATCCGCCGGCTCCCCGTCATCGAGAACAAGCGCCTCGTCGGCATGATCAGCGAGGCCGACCTCGCCCGGCACCTGACGGAGGACCAGCTCGCCACCTGGGTCGAGAGCGTCTACGCCCGGAGCGCCATGCGCTGAACTCCCCGTTCAGAGCCAGCCGTTGCGCCGGAAGCCCCGGTACAGCGCCAGACAGGCCACGGATATCACGCCGATGACCAGGGGATAGCCGAACCGCCAGTGCAGCTCCGGCATGTGGTCGAAGTTCATGCCGTAGACACCGCACACCATGGTCGGCACGGCGATCACCGCGGCCCAGGCCGTGATCTTCCGCATGTCCTCGTTCTGCGCGACCGTCACCTGGGCGAGGTGCGCCTGAAGAATCGAGTTGAGCAGTTCGTCGAAGGACGCGATCTGCTCCTTCGCCCGCAGCAGATGGTCGGAGACATCACGGAAGTAGGCCTGTATCTCGGGGCCGACCACCCGCATCGGCCGGGTGGCCAGCTCCTCCAGCGGGCGGCTGAGGGGGACGACCGCCCGCTTCAGCTCCAGGAGTTCACGCTTGAGCTGGTAGATACGGCCTGGGTCCGCCCGCGCGCCGTTCTCCGCGAACACGTCCGTCTCCACCTGGTCGATGTCCGCCTGCACCGAGTCCGTGACGCTCAGATAGTCGTCGACCACATGGTCCGCGATCGCGTGCAGCACCGCGGCCGGACCCTTGGCGAGCTGCCGCGGGTTCGACTCCAACTCCTCGCGCAGCGGCCCCAGTGAGCCGTGCCGCCCGTGCCGCACGGTGATGACGAAGTCGGCGCCGACGAACACCATGATCTCGCCGGTGTCCACGACCTCGCTCGTCGCCGTCAGCGTCTCGTGCTCGACATAGCAGACCGTCTTGAACACCGCGAACAAGGTCTCGCCATAGCGCTCCACCTTCGGGCGCTGATGCGCCTCGACCGCGTCCTCGACCGCCAGCGGGTGCAGGTCGAAGAGCTCGGCGATGCCCGCGAACTCGTCGTTCGTCGGCTCGTGCAGACCGAGCCAGACGAAGCCGTCCTCCTTCTTGCGCACCCGCTCGACCGTGTCCACCAGATCGCCCGCGACCGGGACCCGGGCACCGTCCTGGTACGTGACGCACTTCACCACCGAGGAGCCCAGCGGTGACCGGGCGTGGTGGCTCAGGTCGACCCGCGGGCGCCGCCGGGCCAGCCGTGCCACCTTACGGAGGCCGCCGACCCTGCCCAGGCCCGTGACCTTCCGAAGATTCCCTGCCATGGACATCCGGATCTCCTTGCGTGGATCCCCTCGCATCGCATTTCTGCGCCTTGGCGTGCCAGTTTGCCAGGCCGATGTGAGCGGCGGGAAAGCCTGTGGGAACGGAATCCTCCGCTTTGTTCCCGGCTGTGGATGAACCGGTGCTCGGCCGTGGCAAGGGGGGTGCGGAACCGGAGCGTCGCCCCCTCCCGGCAAGCGGAGCAACTGGGATGATCGCGGCATGACGCGATCCGACGGGTATCTCCTCGACAACCGGCAGTCCGAGGCGGGACAGCGCTTCGACGCCTTCGCCACGCTCTTCGACCCCACGACGTTCCGGCACTTGGAAGGGTTCGGCGTCGGACCCGGCTGGCGCGTCTGGGAGGTCGGCGCAGGCGGTACCTCGGTGGTGTCCTGGCTGGCCAAGAAGGTCGGACCGACCGGGAAGGTGATCGCGACCGACATCGACACCTCGAAGGTCGCCTCGGCCGCCCGCCCGCCGATCGAGGTGCGCGTCCATGACGTGGGCGCCGAAGAACCGCCGGGGGAGGGCTTCGACCTCGTGCACGCCCGACTCGTCCTCGTCCATGTCCCGGACCGGGAACGGGCGTTGCACTCGATGATCAAGTCCCTGCGCCCCGGCGGCCGCCTCCTGGTCGAGGACGCCGACCCCGCCCTCCAGCCCCTGCTCTGCCCCGACGAACACGGCCCCGAGCAGCAACTCGCGAACCGTCTCCGCCACGGCTTCCGCGAACTCCTCGCCGACCGCGGCGCCGACCTCTCCTACGGCCGCAAACTCCCGCGTCTGCTCCGCGAGGCCGGCCTGCGCCGCGTGGAGGCCGACGCGTACTTCCCGGTCACCTCACCGGCCTGCGACGTCCTGGAATCCGCCACGGTCCGCCAGATCCGCGACCAGCTCGTCACGGCGGGCCTGGCCACCGACGAGGACATCGACCGCCACCTGGCCAATGTCGCCTCCGGCACGATGGACCTGGCGACGGCGCCGATGATCTCGGCCTGGGGGCGGAAGGCGTAGGCGGGGAGCGGGAGTCGACACCGGGCGGGAGGGCGACAGCCCGTTCAGGATGTCGACAGTTTCAGCCCTCGACCGGCGGTCGCCCTCCCACCCGTTCCACCGCCCGCGCCCCCGCCCGGCACCCCTCCCGCGCGGCCTCCTCAGGCTCGGCGCCCCTCAGCAGGGTCGCCAGGAACGCGCCCGTGAAGGCGTCGCCGGCGCCCGTGGTGTCCAAGGGAGTGGCCGGCTCGGCCGGCACGCGCGCGTGGACCGTGCCGGAGTGGGCCACGAGGGCTCCCTCGGCGCCCTGCTTGGTGACCACGAGCGGGACATGGCGGCTCAACTTGGCGGCCGCGTCCGCCGGATCGGGCAATCCCGTGAGCAGACACGCCTCGTCACGGCTCGGCAGCAGGACGTCCACCCCCTCGACAAGCCCCAGGAAACGGTCGACACCCAGCTCCACCAGGAACCCCGCCGACGCCGGATCCAGACTCACCGGCACCCCACGCGCGCGTGCCGACTCCACCGCCAGGGCCACCAGCGCCCGGCTCGGCTCGGAGAACAGCAGATACCCCGACAGATGCAGCCGTACGACACCGTCGAGCAGCGCGTCCGACCAGTCGCCGGGATCGAGCCGCAGGGACGCGCCACTGTCGGTGAGGAACGTCCGCTCGGCCGACGCCCCCGTGTCGACCAGACAGATCACCGTCCCGGTCGCCGCCTCCGGATCGACGACGAGACGGGGCCGCACCCCGGCGGCGACCAGCTCCCGCTCGTGCCACGCCGCCGCGTCCGCACCCACGCGGCCGAGCAGCCGTACGTCAGCACAGCCCCAATGAGCCGCCCAGCACGCCACGTTGGCGCCCGCGCCACCCGGCACGGTGCGGATCGCGGCGGTGGTGTCGGTGCCCGGGGCGAGCGGCCCCCGATGCCGGGCGACAACGTCGGTCACGACGTCCCCGACGACCAGGAGCGCGCCGTTCGACTCCGTCGTCACGCTCCGGCCCAGGCCGCCGCGATCCGCCCCGCCAGCCGTACGTTGCCGCGCACGGCCGCCAGGTTGGCGCTGAGCGAGGCACCGTCGGTGTGGTCCACAAGGTAGCCGAGCAGGAACGGCGTGACGGCCTGCCCGGTGATGCCCTCGACCTCGCACGCGTGCAGCGCGTCGGCGAGCACACGCGCGTGCAGCGCGGGGTCCAACTGCTCGTCCTCCGGGACCGGATTGGCGACGATCAGGGCCGACTCCGGGGCGTCGAGCGCGTCCTGCGCCCGCATCACGGCCGCGACCTGCTCCGGGGTCTCCAGCGTCCAGTCCACCGGGTGTCCCGAGTCGGAGAGGTAGAAGCCGGGGAAGCGGTCCGTGCCGTATCCGGCGACCGCCACGCCCAGCGTCTCCAGGCGCTGCAAGGTCGCCGGCACATCCAGGATCGACTTCACGCCCGCGCACACCACCGTGACCCGGGTGGACGCCAGCAGCCCCAGGTCGGCGGACTCGTCCTGCGTCACCGTCCACTCCCGGTGCACCCCGCCGAGCCCGCCGGTCGCGAAGACCCGTACGCCCGCCCGTGCCGCGAGCAGTGCCGTCGCCGACACCGTGGTCGCCCCGCTCGCGCCCGCCGCCACCGCGAGCGGCAGGTCGCGGTGGCCCAGCTTGCGGATCCCGTCCTCGTTGGCGACCCGCTCCAACTGGTCCTTGTCCAGGCCGACATGGGGCCGCCCGTCCAGCACGGCGATCGTCGCCGGTACGGCACCCTCCTGCCGTACGGCCGCCTCCAGTTCCAGCGCGACCTGCAGATTGCGCGGGCGCGGCAGCCCGTGCGCGATGATCGTCGACTCCAGGGCCACCACGGGTCGACGCGCGTCGATCGCCTCGCGTACCTCCTCGGACACCACCAGCACCACGCGCCTCCTATCGTTCGGTCTTCCCTCATCCCTGGCGGGCGTCGTGCCTCGTCAAACCCTCGCGGGCTGTGGGAGACACCACCAGCTTGAGACATGGCGCGAGAAGGGGGGCCACACCCGCGTGGTCCCCCTTCCGGTTCGAAGGCGTCAGACCGGGCTGACGCCCGCCAGCGTCCCGTGCGGATCGAGGACGTACTTGCGGCTGGCGCCCTGGTCGAACTCGGCGTAGCCGCGCGGTGCGTCCTCCAGCGCGATCGGGGTCGCGTTGACCGCCTTCGCGATGTGCACGCGCCCGTGCAGGATCGCCATCATCAGACTCCGGTGGTACGTCATCACCGGGCACTGGCCGGTCGTGAAGTGGTGGCTCTTGGCCCAGCCGAGGCCGAGCCGCACCTTCAGGGTGCCGCTCCTCGCGTCCTCGTCGACCCCACCGGGGTCGGCGGTGACATACAGCCCGGGGATGCCCAGCGCACCGCCCGCGCGCGTGATGCCCATCAGCGAGTTGAGGACGGTCGCCGGCGCCTCCGGGGCGTTCGGGCCGTGCGCCCGTGCCTCGAAGCCGACCGCGTCGACCGCCGCGTCCACCTCGGGCTCGCCGACGATCTCGGCGATCTGCTCGCCGATGTCGCCGCGCGAGACGTCGACGGTCTCGCAGCCGAAACTCCTTGCCTGGCCCAGGCGTTCGGCGTTCAGGTCGCCGACGATGACCACCGCGGCGCCCAGGAGCTGTGCGGAGGCGGCGGCCGCCAGGCCGACCGGTCCGGCCCCGGCGACGTACACCGTGGACCCGACCCCGGCGCCCGCGGTGACCGCGCCGTGGAACCCGGTCGGGAAGATGTCCGACAGCATGGTCAGATCGAGCAGCTTCTCGCGTGCCTCGTCCCGGTCCGGGAACTTCAGCAGGTTGAAGTCCGCGTACGGGACCATGGCGTACTCGGCCTGACCGCCGACCCAGCCGCCCATGTCGACGTAGCCGTAGGCCGCCCCCGGACGGGCCGGGTTGACGTTCAGGCAGATGCCGGTCTTGCGTTCCTTGCAGTTGCGGCACCGCCCGCAGGCGATGTTGAACGGTACGGAGACGATGTCGCCCACGTCGATGAACTCGACGTCCGGACCCCGTTCGACGACCTCTCCGGTGATCTCGTGTCCGAGGACCAGCCCCTCGGGCGCGGTCGTCCGACCGCGCACCATGTGCTGGTCACTGCCGCAGATATTGCTGGCGAGCACCTTCAGGATCACACCGTGGCGGCACTTGCGGCCGACGTTCTCGCGTGCGACTCCTGGCCCGTCCTGCAGTTCAAGCGTCGGGTGGTCGATGGTCCTGACCTCCACCGCTCCCGGCTTGAGATACGCGACTGCCCTGTTTCCGCTTCCACTCATCCGTGATCGCCGTCCCTTCGGCTCGGAGCCCTCGGACGCCAGTGGCTGTGCGCATGACCGAGTCTGCTACCGGCTCGGCCTCCCGGCCACCCTTCGCGGGGCATCCGAGACCGGGGTCTTCCGGGATCGGGTGAACAGCGCCAGCGCGGCCAGGGGTATCAGCAGGCAGGCGGCGGCGAGGTTCAGCCAGCCATAACTCCCCTCCGCGACCACGAGACCGGCCACCGCTCCGCCGATCCCGGCCGAGGTGTTCATGGTGAGGTCGGACAGGCCCTGCGCGGCGGCACGCGCGGGCTGCGGCACCGAGTCCGTGAGCAGCGCCGAGCCGGAGACGAGCCCCGCCGACCAGCCCAGGCCCAGCACGAACAGCCCCAGCGCGATCTGCCCATGGCTTCCGCCCGCCGTACCGGCGAGGAACACGGCCAAGGCCAGCAACCCCACCGCCAGCCCTATCCCCGACAGCCTTCCGACCCGGTCCGACAACCGGCCCATCAGCGGCGAGAACGCGTACATCCCCGCGATGTGCCCGCTGATCACCAGCCCGACCAGATCGATTCTCGCCCCGTGATGGCCCAGTTCGACCGGGGTCATCGCCATCACCGACACCATCGCGGTGTGCACCACGGCCACCGTCACCAGCGCGAGCCGCGCCCGCGGCGAGGCGGCCACCGCGGCGAACCCCGCCCGCAGCGATCGCGCGGCCGGCGACAGGTCCTTGTCCGACGCGAGCGCACGGGCCGTCAACAACGGGTCGGGCCGCAGAAGTACGGCGACCACGACCGCGGCGATCAGGAAGATCCCGCCCGCCCAGAGGAAGGGGCCGGCCGCCGCGGGTATCCCGAGCCCGGAGACACTACGGCCCGCGGGCGCGGCGATGTTGGGTCCGAGGACCGCCCCTATGGTCGTCGCCCACACGACCCGGGAGATGGCCCGCGCCCGCTGCTCCGGCTCGGCCAGATCGGCGGCGGCGAACCGGGACTGCAGATTCGCCGAGGAGGCCGCCCCGAACGCGGCCATGCCGCACAGCAGCAGCGGAAAGCTCCCGACGCTCGCCGCGAGCACCACGACACCGGCTCCCAGCGCCCCGACCAGATAGCCGAGGACCAGGCCGGGACGCCGGCCGCGCGCCGTCATCAGCGCCGCGAACGGCATCGACAGCAGCGCGGTGCCCGTCACGGTCGCCGTGGGCGCCAGCCCGGACAGCGACTCGGTCCCGCTGACCTGCTTGGCCAGTACGGCGGCCAGCGCGATCCCGGTGGCGACACCGAGGCCGCCCAGGATCTGGGTCGCGATCAGCACGGCGGACACCCGGCGCCGCAACGCGGGCAACCGGTCGGCCGTGACGGACAGCGCGGCCCACCCCTCGATGGCGGTCACCGAGCGCCCCCGCTGCCGCCGTTGCCGCACGCGTACGTGAAGCCGGTCCTCACCAGCACAGAGCCCCCCGATCGTTTCCTGTCCGCCCAAGCCCTCAGAACATCAGAACAACGGCTCGGGCAGTACCCCCTCCAGAGCCAGCAGTTGCCGCTTCGTCTCCAGGCCGCCCCCGAAACCGCCGATGCCGCCGTCGCTCTCGACGACCCGGTGGCAGGGCACGACGACCGGCAGCGGATTGGACCCCATCGCCACCCCCACCGCCTGCGCCGCGCGCGGCTGACCGACGCGCCCGGCCAGATCGCCGTAGCCGACCACCGAGCCGTACGGGACGCCGGACGCCAGCTCGCTCAGCACCTGGCGGTTGAAGCCGGAGATCAGGGACCAGTCGAGCGGCAGCTCGAAGTCGCGCCGCGTGCCGGCGAAGTAGGCCTCGATCTGACATATCGCCTCGGCCAGCAGGGGAGAGCCGGGCGACTCCACCGGCTCGGTGCCCAGTCGGGACGCCAGCCGGTCGAGCGTCCTGTCACGCACCGCGTCCGTGGCGTGGAACACGACGTTGACCAGGCCGTCCTGTGTCGCGGCCAGCAGCAGCGGACCGATGTCGGTACCGACGACGGTCCACACGACCCGCTGCTCGTTCTGCCCAAGGCTGTCCATGCGCCCACCGTACGACCCGGCACTGACAACGCCCCGCGAGCGGCCTCAGAACCCGTTCAGCGCGGACCGCACCACGTCCGGTCTGTTGGTGATGAGGCCGTCGACTCCGTATCCGGCGACCTTCCAGGCGGTGGGCGCGTCGTCGACGGTCCAGGCGTACACCTCCATCGGACGGTCGTGGGGGCCCGTGAACCCGTGCACCGCGGAGACGTAGCCGGCGGAGATCGAGCCGTACGACGGGTTGATCAGGTCGGTGTAGGCGGCGTACTCGTGCAGGGCGGACAGGGGAGGCGTGCCGAGGAAACCGGTCCTGATGCCGGGCTTGAGATCGTGCACGATCCGGATGCTGTCCGCGCTGAAGCTCTGCACGATCAGCCGGCGGTCGAGGTGCGACGTGTCCAACCAGCCCTCGTTGCCCAGGAGCTTGAGGGTCTGCTGCTCGATGCCGGGGTACAGCTCCGGGTTCTTGATCTCCAGGAGCAGGCTCTGGTGGTTGTGCTCCACCTCGCGCATGTACTGCGTGAGGGTGGGCACGCGTGTGCCCGTGTACGTGGGACCGAACCAGCTCCCCGCGTCGAGGCGCGCGATCTCGGCGGCGGTGAAGTCCTTCACCTTCCAGGGGGCCCGATGGGGGAACACCTCTTCGACATCGGTGGTGCGTTGGAGGCTGTCGTCGTGGATGACGACGAGTTCGCCGTCCTTGGTGCGCTGGACGTCGTTCTCGACCCACTGGAAGCCGAGCCGGGCCGCCTTGTCGATGGAGGCCAGAGTGTTCTCGGGGGCGTACGCGGACGCACCGCGATGGGCGACGATCGCGGGCCACTGGGCGGCGTCACCGGCCCGGGCGGCAGGGGAGGGGAGCAGAAGGGCGGCGGCCCCCAGGAGCGCGGTGGTCGAGGCGGCGACTGCGCGCAGGTGCATGCGTACTCCTCGCATCGGGCGATGACATACAGCTCAAGAGTGGCAGCGGAACGTATCTGCCTGTGGGTACAGGATGGACACAGAATGAATGGAGTTGCCGAAGTCCGCTCACCGATGCCGCACATGTGGGGCAGGGCCGTGTTTCTTTGCCGGAAAATCGTTCGACCATTCCGGTGCGGGTCATACTCTCTGCGTCGACCCTGACCGTTCCCGCGGTCCTGGGGCTGGGCGCGTTTCAGGAATTCCGGGACAGAACAGGGCGGAAGGGTAACTGCGCATGCAGGGCACGGTCGACGGATTCAGCTACGGACTCGTCACACCGCTGGTGGCCTATCTCATGGCGTGCCTCGGCGGTGCCCTCGGCCTGCGCTGCACCACCAGATCGATGCTCGTGGCCCAGTCCTGGCGCCCCGGATGGCTCGCCCTCGGTTCGGCCGCGATCGGTTCCGGCATATGGACGATGCACTTCATCGCGATGATGGGCTTCTCGGTCCGGCAGACACCGATCCACTACGACAAACCGATGACCTTCGCGAGCCTCGCCGTCGCCATCGTCATGGTGGGCGTCGGGATCTTCATCGTCGGCTACCGGGGAGCCAAGGGGGCGGCGCTGTTCACCGGCGGCACCCTCACCGGCCTGGGCATCGCCTCGATGCACTACCTGGGCATGGCCGGGATGCGCCTCAACGGAAAGCTCGAATACAACACCTTCACCGTCGGCGCCTCCGTCGTCATAGCGGTCGTGGCCGCGATCAGCGCCCTGTGGGCGGCCGGACAGGTCCGCGGCATCCTGTGGAGCGTGGGCGCGAGCCTCGTCATGGGGCTCGCCGTCACCGGCATGCACTACACCGGCATGGCCGCCCTCACCGTCCACGTCCACGGCGCGGCCGCGACCACCGACGGGGTGTCCGCCGCATCACTGCTCGCGCCCATGCTGATCGGTCCGCTCGCCTTCCTCTGCCTTGCCGGGGTCGTCGTGCTGTTCGACCCGATGATGGTCATGGGGAAGCCCGTCCTGCCCCCCGTCGAGCACAAGCCCGGCGTTCCGGCCGGCGCTGTGGTCCCGCACCCCCGGCGCGTCCAGGTCCGCCCCGGCCGCGAGCTGGGCCACCGCCGCTCCCGCACCCCGCAGAACCGCTGATCCGACCCCGTTGTCAGTGGCGAGTCGTACGGTTGGTTCCATGCGGCCCGTTTCCCACATCGAACGCACGGTGGCGCCCTTCGAGGTCGTCAGCCCCTACCAGCCCAGCGGCGACCAGCCGGCGGCCATCGCCGAGCTGGCCCGACGCGTCGAGGCAGGTGAGAAGGACGTCGTCCTGCTGGGCGCGACCGGCACCGGCAAGTCCGCGACCACCGCGTGGATGATCGAGAAGCTCCAGCGCCCCACCCTGGTGATGGCGCCGAACAAGACCCTGGCCGCCCAGTTGGCCAACGAGTTCCGCGAGCTCCTGCCGAACAACGCGGTCGAGTACTTCGTCTCGTACTACGACTACTACCAGCCCGAGGCCTACGTCCCGCAGTCGGACACCTACATCGAGAAGGACTCCTCGGTCAACGAGGAGGTCGAGCGCCTGCGCCACTCCGCGACCAACTCGCTGCTCACCCGCCGCGACGTCATCGTGGTCGCCTCGGTCTCCTGCATCTACGGCCTCGGTACTCCCCAGGAGTACGTGGACCGCATGGTCCCCCTCAAGGTCGGCGACGAGATCGACCGCGACCAACTGCTGCGCCGCTTCGTGGACATCCAGTACACGCGCAACGACGTGGCCTTCACCCGAGGCACCTTCCGCGTCCGCGGCGACACCATCGAGATCTTCCCGGTCTACGAGGAACTGGCCGTCCGCATCGAGATGTTCGGCGACGAGATCGAGGCCCTCTCCACCCTCCATCCGCTCACAGGCGAGATCATCAGCGAGGACGAGCACCTCTACGTCTTCCCGGCCTCCCACTACATCGCGGGCCCCGAACGCATGGAGCGGGCGGTCAACGACATCGAGAAGGAACTCGGCGAGCGACTGGCCGAGATGGAGAAGCAGGGCAAGCTCCTGGAGGCCCAGCGCCTGCGGATGCGGACCACGTACGACCTGGAGATGCTCCGCCAGATCGGGTCCTGCTCCGGCGTGGAGAACTACTCGATGCACTTCGACGGCCGCGAGCCCGGCTCCGCGCCGAACACCTTGATCGACTACTTCCCCGAGGACTTCCTCCTCGTCATCGACGAGTCCCACAACACGGTCCCGCAGATCGGCGCGATGTACGAGGGCGACGCCTCCCGCAAGCGCACCCTCGTCGACCACGGCTTCCGGCTGCCCTCCGCCCTGGACAACCGCCCCCTGAAGTGGGAGGAGTTCCAGAAGCGCATCGGACAGACGGTCTACCTGTCGGCGACCCCGGGCAAGTACGAGCTGTCGCGCGCGGACGGCGCCGTCGAGCAGATCATCCGCCCCACCGGCCTCATCGACCCCGAGGTCGTCGTCAAGCCCACCGAGGGCCAGATCGACGACCTGGTGCACGAGATCCGCAAGCGCACCGAGAAGGACGAGCGGGTCCTGGTCACCACGCTCACCAAGAAGATGGCCGAGGACCTCACGGACTACTTCCTGGAACTCGGCATCCAGGTCCGCTACCTGCACAGCGACGTCGACACCCTGCGCCGCATCGAGCTGCTGCGCGAGCTGCGCTCCGGCGAGTTCGACGTCCTGGTCGGCATCAACCTCCTCCGCGAGGGCCTCGACCTCCCCGAGGTGTCCCTGGTCGCCATCCTCGACGCCGACAAGGAGGGCTTCCTGCGCTCCGGCACCTCCCTGATCCAGACCATCGGCCGCGCGGCGCGCAATGTCTCCGGTCAGGTCCACATGTACGCCGACAAGATCACCCCGGCGATGGAGAAGGCCATCGAGGAGACCAACCGCCGTAGGGAGAAGCAGGTCGCGTACAACACGGCGAACGGCATCGACCCCCAGCCGCTCCGCAAGAAGATCAACGACATCGTGGCGCAGATCGCCCGCGAGGACGTCGACACGGAGCAACTCCTCGGCTCCGGCTACCGCAAGGCCAAGGACGGCAAGGGCGCCAAGGCCCCCGTGCCCGCGCTCGGCGGCAAGGCCGCGAAGAGCGCCAAGTCCGCGAAGGGGAAGGCCGGCGACGGGGTGCCTACCGACCGCCCCGCGGCCGAACTCGCCGAGCAGATCGAGGAGATGACGGAGCGCATGCGCGCCGCCGCCGCGGATCTCCAGTTCGAGGTCGCGGCCCGACTGCGCGACGAGGTCCACGAGATGAAGAAGGAACTGCGGCAGATGAAGGAGGCGGGCCTGGCCTGACCGCCCGGGTGGACCGCTGGACCTCGGGGTATGCGCTCTGTGTTGCAAGACCGACACAAAGTCCGATGCGGGGTTCGGCACTGTCAGTGGCGCTGCGTAGGGTTCTGGACATCCGCGGATTCCGCGGCAACAGGGGACAGTCCGAGAGGGGAACAGCCGTGACCGTCAACATGACCAAGGGTCAGGCCATCAGTCTGCAGAAGAACGACGGGGCCAGCCTGACCGCGGTGCGCATGGGTCTCGGTTGGCAGGCGGCTCCTCGGCGTGGGCTGTTCGGTTCACGCACCCGGGAGATCGACCTCGACGCGTCGGCCGTGCTGTTCGCCGACAAGCAGCCGGTCGACGTGGTGTTCTTCCGCCACCTGGTGAGCGACGACGGCTCGGTGCGCCACACCGGTGACAACCTCGTCGGCGGTGTCGGCCAGGGCGGGGACGACGAGGCCATCCTCGTCGACCTCGCGCGCGTGCCGGTCCACATCGACCAGATCGTCTTCACCGTGAACTCCTTCACGGGCCAGACCTTCCAGGAAGTGCAGAACGCGTTCTGCCGCCTGGTCGACGAGACCAACGGCCAGGAGCTGGCCCGCTACACGCTGGCGGGCGGCGGCCAGTACACGGCCCAGATCATGGCGAAGGTGCACCGCTCCGGCCCCGGCTGGACGCTGACGGCCCTCGGCACACCGACCAACGGCCGCACCTTCCAGGACCTGATGCCGGCGATCCTGCCGCACCTCTAGAGCGGCCCGGCGCACACGACACGACACGGCTGAGCAGGGGGACGAGAGCGATGGCGGCCGAGCTGGTGCGAGGGCAGAACCACCCGCTCTCCCAAGTGCGTCTGGAGATCCGGGTCGCGGCCGGCCGGCCGGTCGTGGCCGCCGCCACGCTCGGCGACGAGCAGGGCAGGATCCACGGCGTCGAGTGGGTGGCCCACCCGGGCACGCCCACCCTGCCCGGCCTGGAGGTCTCCAAACAGGCCGCCGCCGACCACCGCCTCGCGGTCGACCTGGGCGCCATGCCCGAGGCCGTGCACCGTGTCAGCGTGCTGCTCGCCCTGCCACCGGGCGCCGACGGCCCCGCCCGCTTCGGTGCCGTGGCCGCGCCCTTCGTGGCGGTCACCGGCCTCGACGGCAGCGAGGTCGCCAGCTACACGATCACCGGCCTCGACACCGAATCGGCGGTCGTGGCACTGGAGTTGTACCGCAGGCAGGGCGCCTGGAAAGTGCGCGCCGTGGGCCAGGGCTACGCGGGCGGCCTCGCCGAACTCCTCACCGACCAGGGCCTGCCCGAGGCGCCGCACCTGGCGGGCCGTATCAATGAAGCGGTGGCCCAGGGCCTGGCACGCTCCGTGGCGGCACCCCCACCGCGCACCCCGGACGGCGACCGCACCCGCCAGGCGGCCACACCGGCCCTCGGCCCCGACGCGAGCGGTCCTACGACACAGGGCGCCTCCGGTGTCGTAGCGCCGCAGCCGACGTCTCCGTACGGTGCGCAGCCGCAGTCCGGACATCCCGGTTCCGCCGCGCCCGCGGACCCCACCGCCACCCAGCCCGCCACTCCTGCCACCGGCAGCCCGATCGACTACAGCCACCCGCGCCGGCAGGTCGGGGCGCCCCCGTCGCCGCCGCCGACCGCGCCCCCGGCTCCGCCCGGAGAGCCCGCGCGGCCCGTCGCCGGTGACGCCACCGGGTGGTCGATGGAGGAGCGGCTCTACAACCAGGTGTGGGGCATGTTCGAGGACCTGGCGCGCACGATGGCCGCGTACCGCAGTGCGGTCGACTTCGCGGACTCGCGCATGGAGAAGGAGCTCGACCAGGCGCTCTCCGACCCGCGCAGCCGGCTCGGCGGCCAGGGCGACGCCGCCCGCGAGGCGGCCCAGGCCAAGCACGCCCAACTCGTCGACCAGGCACGGGCGGCCCTCGACCGGGACCTCGCCCAGCTCGCCGCCGAGTCCGAGGTGGTGGAGCCCGCGCTCCCACCGGCGTTCGCCGGCTGGGACAACCCCGTCTGGCACGGCTACCGCGTCCCGATGGAGATCCCCATGGCCCTGCGCCTCGGCGACCTCCATCTCCCGGAGAGTCCCGAGCTGCGCATCCCGATGCTGGTCCGGCTGCCGTTGGAGCGCGGCCTGTGGATCGACAGCGGTGACGGGGAGTCCCTCGACGGCTCCTTCGCCGACTCCCACGAGCTGAGGCGCCTCGCGCTGGACACGGCCGTGGCGCACGCGGCCCGGCTGCTCGCCGTCTACCCGGCGGGCGAGTTCACCGTGCACGTCATCGACCCGGCCGGTTCGGCGGCGCAGGCGCTGGTCCCGCTGGTGCACACAGGGGTGCTCGCGACGCCGCCCGCCATGGGGGCCGCCGGTGTGGCGGACGTGCTGGCACGGCTCACCCAGCGGGTCGACCTGGTGCAGATGGCGGTGCGCGGCGGAGCCGCCGACGCACTGCCGCCCGGCCTCGACACCGCCGAGCAACTGCTGATCGTCAACGACTTCCCGCACGGCTTCGACGACCGGGCCGTGACCCAGCTCCGCTATCTCGCGGACGAGGGCCCGTCCGTCGGCGTCCATCTGATGATGGTCGCGGACCGTGAGGACGCGGCGGGCTACGGCCCGTTGCTCGACCCGCTGTGGCGTTCGCTGATGCGACTCACCCCGCTGCCCGACGACCACCTCGCTGACCCCTGGGTCGGGCACGCCTGGACCTACGAGCCCTCGCGCGTGCCGCCCGGCAGCCAGGTGCTGCGGCAGGTGCTGACCGAGGTCGCGACCGCTCGCACCAGGTATCGGTAAAGCCCCCACCACCTGGGCTTTTGTCTTTCTTTTGCCCATCCCTTTACCTTTCCTTGGTGATTGGGGTAGGCTTTTCCGTACGGAGGGGAGTACTCCCTATCTGCTGCGGCGTACCCGTCAATACGGATCAGGCCAGATCCCGGGGCGTCGGCCCTGGGCGCCCGTCCAAGGTGGAAGAGACCTCCGGTAGCGACGACGCTGACCATTTGCCGTTAATACCGCCGGAGGAGCAGTAGTGGATGTTTCCGTGACCCTGTGGGTCCTGACCATCGTGGGGCTGGCCGCCCTCATCGCGGTCGACTTCTTCATCGGCCGCAAGCCGCATGACGTGTCGATCAAGGAAGCCGGAATCTGGACGATCGTCTGGATCGCCCTGGCCGGACTCTTCGGACTCGGCCTGCTCGTCTTCGGCGGCGGCCAGGCCGGCGGCGAGTTCTTCGCCGGCTTCATCACCGAGAAGTCGCTGAGCGTCGACAACCTCTTCGTCTTCGTCCTGATCATGGCGAAGTTCGCCGTGCCCTCGCAGTACCAGCAGCGGGTGCTGCTTGTCGGCGTCCTCATAGCCCTGGTCCTGCGGGCCGTCTTCATCGCGGCGGGCGCGGCCGTCCTCGCCAACTTCGCGTGGGTCTTCTACATCTTCGGCGCCTTCCTCATCTGGACCGCCTGGAAGCTCATCCAGGAGGCGCGGGCAGACGAGGAGGACGAGGAGTTCGAGGAGAACAAGCTCCTCAAGGCCGCCGAGCGCCGCTTCGGTGTGGCCGACCGGTACCACGGCACCAAGCTGTGGATCCGGGAGAACGGCAAGCGGGTCATGACCCCGATGCTCGTCGTGATGCTCGCCATCGGTACGACGGACGTGCTGTTCGCCCTCGACTCCATCCCCGCGATCTTCGGCCTGACCCAGGACCCGTACATCGTGTTCACGGCCAACGCCTTCGCCCTGATGGGCCTGCGCCAGCTCTACTTCCTCATCGGCGGCCTGCTGAAGAAGCTGGTCCACCTCAGCTACGGCCTGTCGGTCATCCTCGGCTTCATCGGCGTCAAGCTGGTGCTGCACGCGCTGCACGAGTCCGGGGTGCATGTCCCGGAGATCTCCATCCCGGTCTCGCTGGGCGTGATCTGCGGGGTCCTGATCGTCACCACGATCACCAGCCTGATGGCCAACAAGAAGCAGGCGGCGGCCGAGGCGGCGCGGACGGGGACCGAAGGCGCTCCGAAGGACAGCATCGACGCCTGACCACGCCGGACGTAGGAACGACGAACACCGGGAGCACCGCACGAGGAATTGCCGACCGCCGCTCCCGGTGCTTCGTTGTATACCGGGCGCGCCCGGCCGGGGAGCGCCGAGGCCGGCTGGAGGCATCCATGGACGTATCGAAGAAGTTCGTGCAGATCGTCGACTTCGAGACCGATCGCTTCGACGAGATGCGAGCGGTGGCGGACGAGGCGGACAAGCGCATGGCCGGCCGGACCGGCGGACCGACCCACCGCCTCGTCCTGCGGGACCGGAGCAATCCGGGCCATGTCCTCGTCGTGATCGAGTTCGATTCGTACGAGGACGCCATGCGCAACAGCCAGGACCCGGCCACCACCGAAATGGCCGAGCAGATGGCCGCGTTGTGTACCAGGCCGCCGTCCTTCACCGACTGCGACGTACTGGACATGACCGAGTTCAAGTAGCGCGTGACGGGCTCCGCGGCGCCGGAGTGCGGGGCCCGTACGCCTCTGCGAGGATCGCTTCATGATCGCTCGGCTCAGGTCGCTCACCACCCGGTGGACGACCCTCGTACCGGTGCTCGCGGCGATCCTGCTGATCTTCACCTGGGGGCGGAAGGATCTGCCCGGTGTGGTCGTCGCCCTGGTGACCCTGGTCCTCGCCGGCGCCGTGCTGGCCGCGGTGCACCACGCGGAGGTGATCGCCCACCGCGTCGGAGAACCCTTCGGCTCCCTGGTCCTCGCCGTCGCCGTCACGATCATCGAGGTCGCCCTGATCGTCACCCTGATGGCCGACGGCGGCGACAAGAGCTCGACGCTCGCCAGGGACACCGTCTTCGCCGCCGTCATGATCACCTGCAACGGCATCGTCGGCCTGTGTCTTCTCGTCGCCTCGCTGCGCCACGGCACGGCGGTCTTCAACCCCGAGGGCACCGGCGCCGCCCTCGCCACCGTGGCGACCCTGGCCACCCTCAGCCTGGTCCTGCCGACCTTCACCACCAGCAAGCCCGGCCCGGAGTTCTCCGGCGCCCAGCTCACCTTCGCCGCACTGTCCTCACTCGCCCTGTACGGCCTCTTCGTGGCCACCCAGACCGTGCGGCACCGCGACTACTTCCTGCCGGTCACCCGGCAGGGCCGGGCGATCACCAAGGACCCCCACGCGGACGTGCCCTCCGCGCGCACCGCGCTGATCAGTCTGGGGCTGCTGGGCCTCGCCCTGATCGGCGTGGTCGGGCTGGCCAAGGGGGTGTCGCCGACCATCGAGTCCGGCGTCGAGGCTGCCGGGCTGCACCATGCCGTCGTCGGCGTGATCATCGCGCTGCTCGTCCTGCTCCCCGAGACCATCTCAGCCCTGCGCTCCGCCCGCCGTGACCGGGTGCAGACCAGCCTCAACCTCGCGCTCGGCTCGGCCATGGCCAGCATCGGCCTCACCATCCCCGCGGTCGCCCTGGCGTCCATCTGGCTCTCCGGGCCACTCGTCCTCGGCCTCGGCTCCACCCACATGGTGCTGCTCGCCCTGACCGTGGTGGTCAGCTCGCTGACGGTGGTGCCGGGCCGGGCGACACCGCTCCAGGGCGGGGTCCATCTGGTGCTGTTCGCGGCGTACTTGGAGCTGGCGATCAACCCGTAGCCGTGTCACCCGGCGGCAGGCTCGGGGACCGCCACCCGCGCCGGCCGCGTCTCCGGCAGTAGCGCGAAGCAGCCCAGGCTGCACAGCGCGATCCCCGTCAGATAGACGCCCACACCCCACGGAACCCGCCCGCCGTGCTCCGCGAGCGCCGTCGCCACGATCGGGGTGAGCGCGCCGCCGAGGACCCCGCCGAGGTTGTAGCCGACAGCGGCGCCCGTGCAGCGCACCCGTGGCGCGTACAGCTCCGGCAGATACGCGCCCACTACGGCGAACATCGTCACGAACGCGAGCAGCGCCCCGAGGAACCCGAGGAACATCAGCAGCGGTTCGCCCGTCGCGAGCAGCGCGACCATCGGGATCATCCACAGCGCGGCGGCCGTGCACCCCAGCAGACACAGCGTCCGGCGTCCGTAGCGGTCGCTCAGCAGCGCCATCAGCGGGGTCAGCGAACCCTTCACCACCACGGCCGCCATGATGCAGACCAGCATGTCGGTACGGCCGACGCCGAGCCGCTCGGTGCCGTAGGCGAGGGACCAGGTCGTCACCGCGTAGAAGATGGCGTAACCCGCCGACAGTGCCCCGGCGGTCAGCAGCACCAGCCGCCAGTGCTCGCGGACGACCTCGGCGAGCGGCACACGCGCGTGGTCGTCGATTTCGAGGAACCGTGGGCTCTCGGCGAGCGACGAACGCAGCCACAGCCCCGCCAGGGCCAGCACCCCGGCGACCCAGAACGGCACCCGCCAGCCCCACTGGGCGAACTGCCCGTCAGTCAGGGTTGCCGACAGCGCCAGCATCACACCGTTGGCCAGCAGGAACCCCACCGCGGGCCCGATCTGCGGAAAACTCGACCACAGCCCGCGCCGCCCGGCGGGCGCGTGCTCGGCTGTCAGGAGCACGGCCCCGCCCCACTCCCCGCCGAGCCCCAGCCCCTGCAGAAAGCGCAGCAGCAGAAGAAGCAGGGGAGCGGCCACCCCGATCGAGCCGTACGACGGTACGCAGCCGACGGCGACGGTCGAGGCGCCGGTCAACAGCAGCGAGGCGACGAGGACCGGCCGCCGTCCGCGCCGGTCCCCGAAGTGTCCGAACAGCACCGAGCCCAAGGGCCGCGCCAGGAAGCCCACACCGAACGTCCCGAAGGCGGCCAGTGTCCCCGCCACCGGCGAGAACGTCGGGAAGAAAAGCGGGCCGAGGACCAGGGCCGCCGCAGTGCCGTAGACGAAGAAGTCGTAGAACTCGATCGCGGTCCCGGCGAGCGAGGCGGTCGCGAGGCGGAGCATGGACGGGGTGTTTACGGTGCGTGCATCGTGCATGCCGCGTCAACTACCCACGGTGAGCAACGGTTACGGGGGCGCGCGGTGGTGCGGAGACGGCGTGATAGACCGGAGCCGAGCAGCGGCCGTCGACCGACGGTCACGCCTCGAACGACATGTCCGAACGGACCGGAGGAATCGTGCCCCGCACCCTGGCCAACGCCCCGATCATGATCCTCAACGGCCCCAACCTGAACCTCTTGGGACAGCGCCAGCCGGAGATCTACGGCTCCGACACACTCGCCGACGTCGAGGCCCTGTGCGTCAAGGCGGCGGCCGCGCACGGCGGCACGGTGGACTTCCGGCAGTCCAACCACGAGGGCGAACTGGTCGACTGGATCCACGAGGCACGCTCGAACCACTGCGGCATCGTGATCAACCCGGCCGCCTACTCGCACACATCCGTCGCGATCCTGGATGCCCTCAACACCTGTGACGGGCTACCGGTGGTGGAGGTCCACATCTCCAACATCCACCAGCGCGAGACGTTCCGGCACCACTCGTATGTGTCGCTGCGCGCCGACGGCGTCATCGCGGGGTGCGGTGTGCAGGGGTACGTGTTCGGCGTGGAGCGGGTCGCCGGGCTGGCAGGGGCGGGGAAGGCCGACGCGTAAGCACCGGCCTCCAGGCGTACGCCCCTTACAGACCACCCGTTACAGGCGGCCCGCCTCCACGATCCGGCGCAGGAAGCGCCGGGTGCGTTCCTGCTGCGGGTCGCCGAAGATCTGCTGGGCGGTGCCGCGCTCCAGGACGATCCCGCCGTCCAGGAAACAGACCTGGTCGGCGACGTCCCGGGCGAAGCCCATCTCGTGCGTGGCCAGCACCATGGTCATGCCCTCGTCCTTCAAGTCCCGGACCACGGCGAGTACTTCACCGACCAGCTCGGGATCGAGCGCGGCGGTGATCTCGTCGAAGAGCAGCAACCGGGGACGGACGGCCAGCGCGCGCACGATCGCGACCCGCTGCTGCTGCCCGCCACTCAGCCGGTCCGGATACGCGCCCGCCTTGTCCCCGAGCCCGAGCCGCTCCAGCAGCTCGCGCGCGTGTGCCTCGGCCTCCGCGCGGGAGACGCCGTGCACCCGGCGCGGGGCGAGGGTGATGTTCTCCAGGACCGTCATGTGCGGAAACAGGTTGTACGCCTGGAAGACCACGCCGATACGGCGCCGTATCGCGTCCTGGTCGACGCGTGGGTCGGTGATCTCCTCGCCGTCCAGCCAGATCGCGCCGTCGTCGATGTCCTCCAGGAGGTTCGCGCACCGCAGCAGCGTGGACTTGCCGGAACCGGAGGCGCCGATCAGCGCCGTCACGGTGTGCGGCGGGAC
This sequence comes from Streptomyces sp. NPDC005492, assembly GCF_040605995.1. Classification (NCBI taxonomy): domain Bacteria; kingdom Bacillati; phylum Actinomycetota; class Actinomycetes; order Kitasatosporales; family Streptomycetaceae; genus Streptomyces; species Streptomyces sp. NPDC005492. The sequence continues at coordinate 31,015 of NZ_JBEXDX010000031.1, read as the reverse complement.
CTCCAGGTCGACGTCCCGCAGGACGACGGACGGACCGAAGGTCTTGCGGACGGCCTCCATGCGCAGCACGGGAGAGGTGGCGGGGATGTCGGCGGTGCTCATGTCGTGCCTCCCTGGGCGCGCTGCCGGTCCATCCTGGCCGTCACCCAGTCCGTGAAGCGGGTCATCGGGATGGTCAGCGCCACGAAGACGAGTCCCGCGACGATGTACGGGGTGTAGTTCAGGGCGCGCTGCGCGATGATGTCGGACGCCCGTACGGCGTCGATCGCGCCGCCGATCGAGACGAGCCCGGTGTCCTTCTGGAGGGACACCAGATCGTTCAACAAGGGCGGCACCTGCCGGCGTACGGCCTGGGGGAGCACCACGTGCCGCAGCGCCTGCCGGTTGGTCAGGCCGAGCGAACGGGCCGCCGCGCGCTGCGAGGGGTGCACGGACTCGATGCCGGCGCGGAACACCTCGGCGACGTAGGCCGAGTACGTGAGCGTCAGCGCCGCGCCGCCGAGCAGCACGGGGTCGACGGTCACGCCCTGGAGGCGCAGCGCGGGCACTCCGAAGACCACGATCATCAGGTTGATGATGAGCGGCAGCCCGCGGAAGAAGTCCGTGTACGCCGCCGCCAGCACCCGCAGCGGGAAGAACACCGGCCCGCGCAGGGTGCGCGCGATGGCGATCAGCATGCCGAGCGCGAGCACCAGCACACCGCAGATCAGCAGCAGCCGGACGTTGAGCCACAGCCCTTCGAGGACCTTGGGGAACGCCTCGCGCGCGTACCGCCCGTCGAAGAACGTCTCCTTGGTGCGCTCCCAGCCCGGCGCGCTGACCACGACCAGGTACAGGACGACGGCGGTGACCAGGGTCGACACCGCGGCGATCGCGGTCGCGCGACGGGCACGCGCGCGCTTGTGGCGCTCGCGGTCCAGGCGTCGCTGGGAGGGGACGTACGTGTCGCCCCCGCCGGGCATGTCGCCCTTGTCGTCCGCGCTCTCCCGGCCCGACTCGTCCTTCACCACGGTCACTTGAGGACCGGGGCGTCGACGGCGTCGGACAGCCACTGCTTCTCCAGCGCGGCCAGGGTGCCGTCCTTGCGGAGGGCATCGACAGCCGAGGTCACGCACGAGGTGAGGGCGCTGCCCTTGTCGAGGACGAGCCCGAACTGCTCGGGCGTGCCGCCCTGGTTCTCGAACTGTCCGACGATCTTGGCGTTGGTCACCTCGGCGGAGGTGACGTAGAAGGCGGTCGGCAGGTCGGTGACGATCGCGTCGACCTGGCCGTTCTTGAGCGCGGAGATCGCCTGGTCGTTCTTGGAGAACGCGGCCTCGTCCTGTGTCGGCTTCACCACGTCGCTGATGTAGTTGAGGCTCGTGGTGCCCACCTGGGCGCCCAGCTTGAGGCCCTTCAGACCCGCGATGCTCGTCGCCTTGGCGGCCTTGCTGCCCTTGAGCGCGATGACGGCCTGACGCACGTCGTAGTAGCCGGACGAGAAGTCGACGGCCTTCTTGCGCTCGGTACTGATCGACACCTGGTTGATGTCGAAGTCGAAGGTCTTCACGCCGGGAGCGAAGGCCTTGTTGAAGGGGACGCTCTGCCAGGTGACGGCGCTCTTGTCGTAACCGAGCTGCTTCGCCACGGCGTACGCGACCGCCGACTCGAAGCCCTTGCCGTTGGCCGGCTTGTCGTCCTCGAACCAGGGCTCGTACGCCGGTTGGTCCGTCGCGATCGTCAGCTTGCCAGAGGTCTGGGTGGCCAACTTGCCCTTGGCGCAGGTGGTTCCGGTCGATGTGGAGGCCTGGTCGGAAGCCTTGTCCTCCGGTTGCGGAGCACAGCCGACAGCGGTGGCGAGCAGGGCTATGGTGACGGCGGCTATCGCGCGACGCGGTACGCGAGGGGCAAGGTGCATGGCCGGAGAGTGACAGTCGGACGTCGTGATTGTCCAGGTCACAGCCGCGATTGTCCGCATAGTGGGAATAGGTGTTGCGCTCTTGTGAACAGCGCCTGTGAGGCGGTGATTCCACGGCGTTCGCCGGGGCCGCCGGTCGAGGGCGGGGAATGATGGACCGGCGGCCCATCCGCGCGGGAGCCGTCATCCCGCGCGGGGCTGCCTCCAGTTGACCGCGCAACCAGGCGTGCGGGGAGCGAGCGCGGGACACCGGCGCGTGCGAAGCGTTCACACGGGGCGCGCACGACGCGGTTCACGCCGTGCGCGCACTGTTCCGGCGGAATCTCACCACCCGCGCGCGTGCCACTCCGGCAGGTGCGGACGCTCGGCGCCGAGGGTGGTGTCGTTGCCGTGCCCCGGGTAGACCCAGGTCTCGTCCGGGAGCACGTCGAAGATCTTCGTCTCGACGTCGTGGATCAGACTGGCGAACGCCTTCGGGTCCTTCCAGGTGTTGCCCACGCCGCCGGGGAACAGGCAGTCCCCGGTGAACACATGAGGATGCCCATGCGGGTCGTCGTAGACGAGCGCGATCGAGCCCGGCGTGTGGCCCACGAGGTGACGCGCGGTCAGCTCCACCTGTCCGACCCGGATCGTGTCGCCGTCGTCGACCAGGACGTCGGTCGCCACGGGAATGCCGTCGGCGTCCTCCCGCCCCGCGTACGTACGCGCGCGCGTGGCCGCCACGACCTCGGCGAGCGCCTGCCAGTGGTCTCCGTGCTGATGGGTGGTGACGACGGCCGCGATGCCGTCGTCACCGATCGTGCCGAGCAGGGTCTCCGCGTCGTTCGCCGCGTCGATCAGCAACTGCTCGTCCGTGGCCCGGCAGCGCAGCAGATAGGCGTTGTTGTTCATGGGCCCGACCGCGATCTTGGTGATCATCAGGTCCGGCAGCTCATGCACGTCCGCCGGACCACCGACCGTCACCTCTCCGCTGTACGTCATGGTGGTCAGCCTATAGCGGGGGAAGCGTAGGCAAGGCGCCCCCGTCGACCGTCAGCCCCGCCCCGTCACGGCGTCCGCAGAGCCAGCCGAGGAGATCGGCGGGGCCTCCGGTGACGGTGAGTTCGGGTTTCTCGGCGGGGCGGCCCGTGGTCCACGCGTGCGTGCCGTCGGTGAGGTGGGTCGAGGGTACGTCGGGGTGGCCGGTGAAGCGCTCGGCCAGGAAGTCGGTCTCCCGCCGGGTGAACTCCTCCGGCAGGTCCTCCAGCTCGTACCCGATCCCCAGGTCCACGTGATGCAGCTCGACCTCGACCCAGCGCCGGAACGGCACGCGCGAGGCGGTGTCGACGACCCCGTTGCGCAGCTCCACCCGGCGCGACCAGTCCGCGGGGGCGGCGCCCGTCGCCTGGAAGCGGGCCGCGCTCTCGCGCACGTCGGCGAGCTGGACGGCGAGGGGGCGCGGGGCGTCGCGCTCGATGTCCGCGTCCCGGGTGCCCGCCGAGGCGTACATGGGGCGCCCCTCCAGGACGTTCACAAGCGCGTCCGCATTGCGGGCGAGATGGGCGAGGACATGGTTGCGGCTCCAGCCGGGGAGCCGTGACGGCCCGGAGGCCGAGACGTTGTCCAGGGCGGCGGCTGCGGTGAGCACTCGCTCGGTCGCTTCCTGTACAGAGGCCAGGTCATGAGCGTGATCAATCATGCTGCTGACCCTAGTCCCGCCACACCTTTGGGTGAAGGTGGTGAAGCGGTGCCGTAAATCGAATGCGCGTGCTATATCGTCGGCCGTGGCGTCGGGCATGCTGGAAGGCCGGAGGTTGTTATGCCTCGGCCGGGATTCCGACCGGCGTTGTCAGTGGCTCCCCCTAGTCTGGGAATGACGGGGGCCCCGCCCCTGTCACTTCTCTCAAGAAAGGTGCGGACCGGCGTGGCCGACCGTCTCATCGTCCGTGGCGCGCGCGAGCACAATCTGAAGAATGTCTCGCTCGACCTTCCACGCGACTCGCTCATCGTGTTCACGGGCCTGTCCGGGTCGGGCAAGTCCTCCCTGGCCTTCGACACGATCTTCGCCGAGGGCCAGCGGCGCTACGTGGAATCGCTCTCCTCGTACGCCCGCCAGTTCCTCGGCCAGATGGACAAGCCGGACGTCGACTTCATCGAGGGTCTCTCCCCGGCCGTCTCCATCGACCAGAAGTCGACCTCGCGCAACCCGCGCTCGACGGTCGGCACCATCACCGAGGTCTACGACTATCTGCGCCTGCTCTTCGCGCGCATCGGCAAGCCGCACTGCCCGGAATGCGGCCGCCCGATCACGCGCCAGTCGCCGCAGGCCGTCGTCGACAAGGTCCTGGCGCTCCCGGAGGGGAGCCGCTTCCAGGTCCTGTCGCCGCTGGTGCGCGAGCGCAAGGGCGAGTTCGTCGACCTCTTCGCGGACCTCCAGACCAAGGGCTACAGCCGCGCGCGTGTGGACGGCGAGACCATCCAGCTCTCCGAGCCACCCGTCCTGAAGAAGCAGGAGAAGCACACCATCGAGGTGGTCATCGACCGCCTCACGGTGAAGGACTCCGCCAAGCGCCGCCTCACCGACTCCGTGGAGACCGCCCTCGGTCTGTCCGGCGGCATGGTCGTGCTCGACTTCGTCGACCTCCCCGAGGACGACCCCGAGCGCGAGCGCATGTACTCGGAGCACCTGTACTGCCCGTACGACGACCTGTCCTTCGAGGAGCTGGAGCCCCGCTCCTTCTCCTTCAACTCGCCCTTCGGCGCCTGCCCCGAGTGCTCCGGCATCGGCACGCGCATGGAGGTCGACGCCGAGCTGATCGTCCCGGACGAGGACAAGTCCCTCGACGAGGGCGCCATCCACCCGTGGTCGCACGGCCACACCAAGGACTACTTCGGGCGTCTCATCGGCGCCCTCGCGGACGCGCTGGGCTTCCGCACCGACATCCCCTTCGCGGGGCTCCCGCAGCGCGCCAAGAAGGCCCTGCTCTACGGCCACAAGACACAGATCGAGGTCCGGTACCGCAACAGGTACGGCCGCGAGCGTGTCTACACGACGCCCTTCGAAGGCGCCGTCCCCTTCGTCAAGCGCCGGCACGGAGAGGCGGAGAGCGACGCCAGCAGGGAGCGCTTCGAGGGCTATATGCGCGAGGTGCCCTGCCCCACCTGTCACGGCACGCGCCTGAAGCCCGTCGTCCTCGCGGTCACGATCATGGGCAAGTCCATCGCCGAGGTCTCCGGGATGTCCATCAGCGACTGCGCGGAGTTCCTGGGCGGGATGAAGCTCGACGCCCGCGACAAGAAGATCGCCGAGCGCGTGCTGAAGGAGGTCAACGAGAGGCTGCGGTTCCTGGTCGACGTCGGCCTCGACTACCTCTCGCTGAACCGCGCGGCCGGCACTCTCTCCGGCGGCGAGGCCCAGCGCATCCGGCTGGCCACCCAGATCGGCTCCGGACTCGTCGGTGTCCTGTACGTCCTCGACGAGCCGTCCATCGGCCTGCACCAGCGGGACAACCACCGGCTGATCGAGACCCTGGTCCGGCTGCGCGACATGGGCAACACCCTCATCGTCGTCGAGCACGACGAGGACACCATCAAGGTCGCCGACTGGATCGTCGACATCGGCCCCGGCGCGGGCGAGCACGGTGGCAAGGTCGTGCACAGCGGTTCCCTGAAGGAGTTGCTGGCCAACGACGAGTCGATGACCGGTCAGTACCTGTCCGGCAAGAAGGCCATCCCGCTGCCCGACATCCGGCGCCCGCACGACCCCTCCCGCCAGCTCACGGTGCACGGCGCCCGGGAGAACAACCTCCAGGACATCGACGTCTCGTTCCCCCTGGGCGTGTTCACCGCGGTCACCGGTGTCTCCGGCTCCGGCAAGTCGACCCTGGTCAACGACATCCTGTACACGCACCTGGCCCGCGAGCTGAACGGCGCGAGGAACGTACCGGGACGGCACACGCGCGTGGACGGCGACGACCTCGTCGACAAGGTCGTGCACGTCGACCAGTCGCCCATCGGCCGCACCCCCCGGTCCAACCCGGCGACGTACACCGGAGTCTTCGACCACGTCCGCAAGCTGTTCGCCGAGACGACCGAGGCGAAGGTGCGGGGCTATCTGCCCGGCCGCTTCTCCTTCAACGTCAAGGGCGGCCGCTGCGAGAACTGCGCGGGCGACGGCACCATCAAGATCGAGATGAACTTCCTGCCGGACGTGTACGTCCCGTGCGAGGTGTGCCACGGCGCCCGTTACAACCGGGAGACGCTGGACGTCCACTACAAGGGCAAGTCCATCGCCGACGTCCTGAACATGCCGATCGAGGAGGCCACGTCGTTCTTCGAGGCGGTCCCCGGGATCGCCCGGCACCTCAACACCCTCAAGGACGTGGGCCTGGGCTACGTTCGGCTCGGCCAGTCCGCGACCACCCTGTCCGGCGGTGAGGCCCAGCGCGTCAAGCTCGCCAGCGAGCTGCAGCGCCGCTCCACCGGCCGTACGGTCTACGTCCTGGACGAGCCCACCACCGGCCTGCACTTCGAGGACATCAGCAAGCTCCTCACCGTGCTCGGCGGCCTGGTCGACAAGGGCAACACGGTCATCGTCATCGAGCACAACCTCGACGTGATCAAGGTCGCCGACTGGGTCGTCGACATGGGCCCGGAGGGCGGCGCGGGCGGCGGTCTGGTCATCGCCGAGGGCACACCGGAGCAGGTCGCCGCGGTACCGGCCAGCCACACCGGCAAGTTCCTCCGCGAGATCCTCGACGCCGACCGGATCAGCGACGGGGCCCCGGTGAAGGCCCCGCGCAAGACTGCCGCCAAGAAGACAGCGGCGGCCGCGAAGAAGACCGCGGTCGCGAAGAAGACCGCCACACCCGCCAAGAAGGCCACGCCCGCGAAGAAGACGACGCGGGCCCGCAAGGCCTGACCGGAACAGAGGAGCACACGGACACGGCGCCCGCGGGAAACTCCCCGCAGGGCGCCGTATCCGTATCAACGACCGCTACAGACCGCCCAGTTCGGAGGCGTACGGCGGCTCCGCCCCCGCCCGTGAACAGGTGATCGCCGCCGCCCGCGCCGCGAACCGCAGCAGCTCGACCCAGCCGTCACGGCCCAGGCCGGCCATCCCCTCCGGGGACAGGGCGCCCCGCGTGGACAGCCCGTGCAGCAGTGCCGCGTTGACGGTGTCACCGGCGCCGATCGTGTCCACGACCTCGACCTTCTCGCCCGGCACCGGATACACCGTGCCGTCCCGGGTGAACGCGGCGAGCCCGTCACCGCCCTGAGTGATCACGACCGCCGAGGGACCGGCGTCCAGCAACTCGCTCGGGGTGCCGCCCAGCCACAGCGCGTCCTCCTCCGACAGCTTGAGGAGCGACACATACGGCAGCCAGCTCCGGAAGCGCGCCCGGTAGGCGTCCGCGTCCGGGATCAGGCCCGCCCGGATGTTCGGGTCGAGCAGGGTGAACACGCCCCGCGCCGACGCGCTCCGCAGCAACTCCTCGTAGGCGCTCGCCCCCGGCTCCAGGACCAGCGAGCAGGTACCGAAGGACACCGCCTCGGTCTCGGCGGGCAGGGCCGCGGGCATCGAGAAGAGCCGGTCGGCGGTGCCGTCGACGTAGAAGGAGTAGGTGGCCGAGCCGTTCGCGTCGAGCGTGGCGACCGCGAGCGTGGTCGGCTCCGGGCCGCGCTGCACGTCCAGGACGTCCACGTCGGCCTGCCGCAGCCCGGCGAGGAGGGCCTCGCCGAACGCGTCGTAGGAGACCCGGGAGGAGAAGGCGGTGGGGGAGCCGAGGCGGCCGAGGGCGATCGCCGTGTTGTAGGGGCCGCCGCCGAGCGCCGGCTTGAGGGCCGCGAGGGCGCCCGGGCCCTGCGGTACCAGATCGATCAGGGCCTCACCGGCGACGACGATCACGAGACGTTTCCCTTCTTGGACTGATGGAACTCATGGGATGTGTCAGGCTGTTGGGCCTCTTCAGGATTTTCCTGCCGTTCGCGGCAGCCGCAGGACGTGCGGTGGACTAAGGCGCAGGGGAGCCGCAGGAGTTGGGCGGGCCGGTCCGGCGCCGCGAGCCTGTCCAGCAGGAGTCGTACGGCCTCGGCGCCCATCTCCCTGCTGGGCTGGGCGATCGCGGTGAGCCGGGGCTCGAACAGGTCCGCCCAGGCGAAGTCGTCGAAGCAGCAGAGCGCGAGATCGCCGGGGACGGAGAGGCCGCGTTCGCGCAGGGCGCGCAGGGCACCGATGGTCATCGCGTTGTTGGCGGTGACCAGGGCCGTGGGCGGGGCCGCGAGGGACAGCAGGGTCGCGGTGGCCCGCTCGGCGGCGTCCGAGGCGGAGTCGCCGTGCGCCAACAGCCGTTCGTCGTACGGGAGTCCGGCGGCGGCCAGGCCGTGCCGGTATCCGGCGATCCGCTCACGGGTGGTGCTGAGCCCGGGCAGGCCCGCGACGAGGCCGATCCGGCGGTGACCCAGTCCGGCGAGATGAGTGACGAGTTGTGCCGTCGGCTCGATGTTCTCGGCGCACACCTGGTCGAACGGGGACGCCTCGTCAGACCCCCATGTGCGGTCAAGGAACACCGTCGGTACGGAGTGCCGCCTCAGGTAGGCGACAAGGGCGCCCGGGTCCGCCGACGGCGCCACGATCATGCCGTCCACCCGGCGCTCGTGCAGGAGTTGGACGACCTTGCGCTCGTGCTCCGGGTCGTCGTGCGGATCGGCGATGAGCAGGCTGTAGCCGTGCTCCAGGGCGCCGGCCTCGACGCCCTGGAGGATCTCCGTGAAGTACGGGTTGCTGATCGCCGACACCGCGAGCCCGATCGAGCGGGTGCGGGACGTCACCAGGGAGCGGGCGAGGGTGTTGGGGGTGTAACCCAGTTCCTCGATCGCGGTCAGTACGGCCTGCCGGGTGGCGGGCAGCACCGGACGGGTGTCGTTCAGAACGTGCGAGACGGTCGCGACGGACACACCGGCGCTCCGTGCGACGTCGGCCATGGTGGCCATCGCGGGTTTCCCTCCCCGAGCCGTGGTGGGCCTTCTGGCCGGGAACGTATCCCATCCGCAGCTCGACGTAAACGCTTGCGCAAGCGTTTACGTACTGTGAGCGCTCCTCCGGTGAACCCACCTCAAAGCGGGCGGAACACCGCGGGTAAGGTCGCCGTGCACCGATCTCCGAACGGTCGCGCACCGCCGCCTGAACAGCCCGAACAAGCTGGAGACCCCCATGCCCGGCCGCCCCGCCCCGAGCCGTCGTACCGTCCTGCGCGGAGCGGCCCTCACACCCGTCGCCGGGCTCGGACTCACCGCCTGCTCGGGCGGCGGATCAGGGGCCCCAGCGACCCCGACCGCGCCCGTGGACCTCGGCGCGGAGAGCGAGATCGCCAAGGGGGGCGCCAAGCTCTACCGGGACAGCAATGTGGTGGTCAGCAGGGCGGCGGACGGCACCCTCAAGGCGTACAGCACGATCTGCACGCACGCGCAGTGCCCCATCAACAAGCTGGACGGCACGACTCTCATCTGCCCGTGCCACGGCAGCCAGTTCGACGCCACCACCGGCAAGGTGCTCCAGTCCCCGGCCACCGAGCCGCTCCAGGAGCTGAAGATGACGGCCGGGAACGGCAGGATCGTCGTGGGGCCGGGCGCCTGACCTCAGGCGTCCCGACGGTGGCGGCTCACTCCCAGTCCCAGCCGATCCCCACGATCCCCGACCGCATCCGCGGCTCGACGAGATGCACCGAGTGGTGCCCGCCGGTCAGGCGCAGCTCCTGACGGCCGCTGCGCGGGGCCGCCGCCGAGTGCTGGGTGAAGCGGTGGCAGCGGGCCGGCAGCGCGTTCTCGTCGAAGCTCACCTGGAGCGCGTACTGGCCGCCCGCGATACCGAAGTCACGGACGTACTCGCGGGAGACACCGGCGGTGCCGTCCTCGACGCCGTAGCGGAAGAGGAACGTATCTCCGGAGCGCAACCTGGTGTCGAAGAGGAGTTCGGCGACGAGGATGCCGGTGTCGTGGTGGCGGCGGACCCGGCCCGTGCGGCAGTTCTCCAGGGCATGCACGGTCATGCGTTCCGGAGCGCAGTCCGGGTCGCCGTAGTGGACGGCCACGAAGCGGTCGATGCCGTCCCGGTGGGCGCGGACGATGTGGTGCGACTCGCGGCTCGCCAGCTCGCGGCGCGGTCCCACCCGCACGCGCTCGTGGTGGCCGAGGGTGTGCAGGCCGCTGTCGAGTGAGCACTCCAGTTCGGCCAGCAGTTGTCCCAGGACGCCCGAGGCCGCGACGAAGGAGCGGTACGAGCGGGCGGCCGGGCGCTGGGCCACGGAGCGTTCCTCGGCCTCGGCCAGCAGCCGGATCAGTGACTCCTCCGGGAGCTGGAGGATCTCCTCCAGCGCCCGTACGGCACGCAGCGACTCGGGGCGCTGCGGGCGGCGGGCGCCCTGCTGCCAGTAACTCAGGCTGGTGACCCCGACCTTGACGCCGTAGCGGGTCAGATGGTGCTGGACGCGCTGCAGCGGCAGTCCGCGGGCGGCTATGGCGGCGCGCAGCGCGACGTGGAAGGGGCCGCCGCGCAGGGCCGAGTCCAGTTCCGCGGTGGCGACGTCCGCCTGCTGTGTGGCGTGCGGCATGCAGGGCCCTTTCTGTGAATGTTCACAACGGCTGGTCAGGCCGTTCACGCGGGTTGCTTCGGGGCCCCCGTCGGCACCGGAGAAGGGTCTTCACATCCGTACGCCGTCGTTCACGCCCCGAGTTCCCCCGCATTGAAGCGTGTTGACCAAGTCCCGACAACACTTGTCGCCCAACAGTCATATGTGACCTGGCCGAGTCGCGACGGGTGTCCTCACGGCGGTGCGGCCGGCTCCTCGCCGCCCAGGACGTCCCTGATCGCCCGTGCGGACAGGGCCGACTTGTGCAGGAAGCCGAGCGCGGGACTGGCGGCGATGAGTTCCTGGAAGTCCTCCATCGAGTTCGTCGAGATGAGGATCACCGCCGGTACGTCGCCCACCAGTCGGCCCGCGACGTCGAAACCGTTCTCGCCGTCGAGGTCGAGATCGACCAGGACGACGTCAGGAGCCGTCTCCCGGGCCCGGGAGACGGCGTCCGCGCCCGTCGAGGCAATGCCGACGACTTCTACGCCGCCACGTTCCAGCAGGGCGCGAGCCGCCTCCAGGAACCGGGCGCTGTCATCGACGAGGAGACAGCGCAGCGACATGCGCACAGCTTGCCAATGCGTGGTCGTGCGCGCCTTCCGGCTAGCCGGAAAGTGCTGAAGTCCCGTGCCGCGTCGGAAGGTTCTCGTGCACACAGGGCGATGGGGGCGGGACGGGCGGTAGCATGACGGCGCCCTGGGGGGGCCATGTCGGCCGGTCGGGTGGGGGTGTGCCATGAACGGTGTGAGCGTCACGCGCGCGTGGGTCGCGGGCCGTCGGGTCCGTCGGCTCCGGAGAACCCTGGTCCCCTGGACGCTGTGCGCGGCCCTGCTGCTGGCCGCGTGCGACAGCAGCGGAGGGGGCGACGCCAAGGGGGCGGGCGCGTCGCCGAAGGACACCACCTGCGACGGGAAGATCCACGGCATCGCGCACATCACGGTGTGGTACCACGCAGGTCCCAGCGGCGAGTTCACCACGTTGCAGAAGCAGGTCAAGGAGTTCAACGGGCAGCAGAAGCAGGTGCGGGTCGAGCTGGTCACCCTCCCCGAGGACCGCGCCTACACCGCCCTGGTGCTGTCCGCCGCCGCCAGCGGAGACCTGCCCGACCTCCTCGACTTCGACGGACCCAACCTCTACAGCTACGCCTGGTCGGGCAAGCTCCGGCCGATCGACTCCTGTGTGCCCGCGAGCGTCCGCGCCGACCTGCTGCCGACGATCCGTCAACAGGGCACCTATGCGGGCAGGTTGTGGGGCGTCGGCACCTTCGACTCGGGCATGGGCCTGTATGTGCGCAAGTCGGTCCTGAGGAAGGCCGGGATACGCATCCCCGCCGGGCCCAAGGACGCCTGGACGGCCACCGAACTCACGGGCATCCTCCGCAAGCTCCGCAAGCAGGGCTACAAGGCGCCCCTCGACCTGCGGCTCGTCTACTCGCAGCCGGGCCAGGAGTGGAACACCTACGGCTTCGCGCCCGCCGTGTGGTCGGCGGGCGGCGACCTCATCGAGCCCGGCGACCACCGCACCGCCGACGGGTATGTGAATGGCCCCGGTGCGGTCAAGGCGCTCACCGACATGCAGAACTGGGCCAAGGACGGGCTCATCGACATGGTCAAGGACGACAAGGCGTTCGTCAGCGGCCGCAGCGCGATCTCCTGGTGCGGGCACTGGACCTATCCGGAATTCAACAAGGCCTTCCCCGGGGACGTCGCGATCGTCCCGCTGCCCGACTTCGGCCGGGGGACCGCCACCGGCATGGGCTCCTTCCAGTGGGGCGTCCCGGCGGGCGACGCCGACGGCGACGCCGTGTGGCGCTTCCTGTCCTTCCTGCTCCAGCCCGCCCAGGTGCACCGGATGAGCGTGGCCAATGGAGCGATCCCGGCGACCGAGAGCGCGGTCAAGCTCTCGCCGCAGTACGCGCCCGGCGGCCCCGAGCACCTGTTCATCGAGCAGCTCCGGGACGGAGTGGCCCGCCCCAGGCCGCAGACACCCGCCTATCCGGCGATCAGCGACGCCTTCTCCCGCGCCTTCGCGAAGATCATCTTCGATCGGGCGCCGGTGCAGGCCACCCTGGACGAGGCCGCGAAGAAGATCGACAAGGACCTCGCGGCGCACGACGGCTATCCGGCGAACACATCCTGAGAACGGGCTGCGCGCGCGTGCCCGACGCCGATGTTCCCGGGACCTCGTCAACACCCTGACGATCATGGCCGGTTCGCGGCAGGCTGGGCACGTGAGCCACCACCCTCGCTCCTTCCCGCCCACCGGCCGCTGAGGGCCGGTCGTGCGCCGCCGCCTGTCCCCGGGCCCGCTCCGCAGGGTGCTCGCGGGGCTCCGCCCCCGGACCGGTCGCTCCGCGCCCGCCGCCGCCCTCCGCGCCCCCTTGCTCGCGCGGCTGCGCGTCGGCCGCAAGCTGATGCTCCTGGTGCTGCTTCCGGTGACCGGCATGATGGCCTTCACCGTCTTCGGCACCGTCTCCCAGTGGCGCGACGCGCAGACGATGCGGGACTTCCGTACGGCGACCGAGCTGTCGTTCCGGACCACCGCGCTGACCGACGCCCTCGCCGGGGAACGTATCGCCGCCGTGAAGGCCCGGCTCCGCCCGGGACCGGCGACCCTGAAGGAACGCGCCGGGGCTCAGCACGCCACCGACCGCGCGTTGGACGCGGCCCTCCGCGACACGGCCGAGTGGACCGGGTCGCCCGACGTGCGCGGCCGACTCGACGCGCGGAACCGCCAACTGCACGCCCTGCGGTTCCAGACGGGCACCGGCTCGCTCACCGCGCCCCAACTCGCCGACCAGTACGACACGATCGAGAACGACCTCCTGGAACTGACCGCCACCCTGGAGTCCGGCCGTCCGACCCGCACCTCGGGGCAGGCGGCCGACGCCCACGTCGCGCTCCTGAACGCCATCGAGGCCGCCGAACGCGAACGCACCGAACTCGCCGTGCTCTTCGACACTCCCGAGGCCCCGCAGGCCACCGCCACGGACCGCTGGTCGGCCCTGGAGAAGGCGCTCCTGGACGACTTCGGCCAGACCGCGCCCGCCGGCCTCAAGGTCAGCCTGTACGTCATCCTCCTCCAGCACCCCGGCCTCGTCGTCCGCCAGACCCGCGAGACCCTCGCCGACCCGCACGCCGACCGGAATGCCTGGCCGTCGTACGGCAGTTGGCTGACCGCGTCGACCCGGCGCATCGACGCCCTGCGCGGCATCCAGCACCGGGCCGCCACCGAACTGGGCCGGGACGCCCGGCGCGACCTCGCCACCGCGCGGGCCCGCGAGACGCGCGACCTGACCGTGTCGCTGGCCGTACTGGCCGCCGTCACCGTGCTCGCGCTCACCCTGCGCCTGTCGATCACCCGGCCGCTCAGTGAGGTGTCCGCGGGCGCCCGGGCGCTGTCCGAGGGCGATCTGTCGTACGACATCCGGTACGCCGGCCGGGACGAACTCGGCGCCGTCGCCGACACGTTCCGCGAACTGAGGGTGACCACCGAACGGCTCGCCGCCGAGATCAACACCATGAACACGGCGATCGACGACAACCGGCTCGGCCACCGCGCGGACGTCGCCTCGTTCGAGGGGACCTGGGCGCAACTGCTCGGCGGCATGAACGGCACCATGGCCTCCTTCGCCGCGGCCCACGGGCGGCGCGACCAGGCCGAGCAGGAGCTGGCGAGCATCTTCCACCTCTCCCTCGACCTGTTGTGCATCGCCGGACTCGACGGCTACTTCAAGCGCGTGAACCCCGCCTTCGAGCGGACCCTCGGCCACTCCGCCGAGACCCTGCTGAGCAGACCGTGGCTGGAGTTCGTCCACCCCGAGGACCGGGCACGCACGCGTGCCGTCCTCGACGAGCTGGCCGACGGCGCCGAACTGGGCGAGTTCGAGAACCGCTTCCTCCGGGACGACGGCACCGAACGCTGGCTCCAGTGGAGCGCCCGCCCGGTCACCGGAGAGGGCCTCATCTACGGCGCCGCGCGCGATGTCACCGAGAGCCGCCGCACCGCCCGTGAACAGACCGCGCTGCGCCGGGTCGCCACCCTCGTCGCCCGCGGGGTGCCACCGCACGAGGTGTTCTCCGAAGTCGCCCATCAGGTGGGCAGGGTGCTGAGCAGCGGCCCCGCCGCGGTGCTGCGCTACGGCACCGACGGCGCCACCACCGTCCTCGGTTCCGCCCACGGCCCCGCCGTCGAGGCCGACACGGCCGTGGCCGCGGAGGTGGGGCGAACCGCACGCCCCGCGCGCGTGGGCGGCTCGGTGGGCGCGCCCATCGTCGTGGACGACCGGCTGTGGGGTGCCGTCGTCGCGAGCGCCGCCGGACCCGAACCGCTGCCCCCGGGCACCGAGTCCCGGCTCGCCGACTTCACCGAACTCGTCGCCACCGCCCTGGCCAACGCCGACAGCCGGGACCAGCTCACCGCGTCACGCGCGCGCGTGGTGGCCGCTGGGGACGCCTCCAGACGCCGTATCGAACGCGATCTGCACGACGGCGTCCAACAGCGGATCGTCTCCCTCCAACTCGACCTCAGAACGGCCCAGTCGATGCTGGAGGAGCAGCCGGAGGACCTCGCCGAGCAGTTGGACCACATCGCCAAGGGCCTGGACGACGCCTTCGCCGACCTGCTCCAGGTCGCGCGCGGCATCCACCCCGCGATCCTCTCCAAGGGTGGCCTGGGCCCGGCCCTGCGCGCGCTGGCCCGCCGCTCCGCCGTCCCCGTGGAACTCGATCTGCGCCTGCCCGCCGGCCGCCTCCCGGAACAGACCGAGGTCGCCGTCTACTACGTGACCTCCGAGTGCCTCACCAACGCGGCCAAGCACGCGCGCGCGAGCTTCGTGCGGGTGTCGGCGCGCGTCGAGGACGACGTCCTGGAGGTGACGATCGCCGACGACGGAGTGGGCGGCGCCGACCTCGGGCACGGTTCCGGGCTCATCGGACTCGTCGACCGCGTCGAGGCGATCGGCGGCAAGCTGCACGTCGGCAGCCCACCGGGGAAGGGCACGACCCTCACCGTACGACTGCCGCTGCCCCGGACAGGGGTGTGACCGCCCGAGGCGTACGCCATGGGGTCCAGGCCGGGGGAGCCGTGGACTCGGTGACGTCGCGTACGCGTCGGGCGGTCTTCTCGGACGGAGAGGCGACCGTCCGGCTCTGGGGGTGGTGGATTCCACCGTGCGGGGTCAGGGCCGGCCCTGGACGCTTGGCGCGGCCCACGACCGGTCCGCTCGCGTCTGCTCTGTTCTGTTCTGCTATGAGAATCGCCCGGACGCGGCCCCATGTCGTCACGGGCACCCCCCAATTCCCGTACCTGCTAGCCGTACCCGACCAGGTCCGGCAGGCTGTCCGTGGCGCACGGCAGCGGGTCGGGCAGGGGGAGCCGGGACGATGGACGCATCGCAGCAGACCGCGCGGGGACGGGTCGTCCTCGCCGACGACGACGTCCTGCTCAGGGAGGGCCTGGCGAGCCTGTGCGCACGCCTGGGCTACGAGGTGGCGGGCCAGGCCGGTGACGCGGTGGGACTCCTGGAACTGGTCGACACCGAGCGGCCCGACCTCGCGATCGTCGACATCAGGATGCCGCCCGACCACTCCACCGAGGGCCTGAAGGCGGCTCGTACGATCCGTGAGCGCCACCCCGACACCGGCATCCTCGTCCTCTCGGCCTACGTCGAGGTCGAGGAGGCCCTGGAGCTGCTGGCCGGCGGGCACAAGGTCGGGTATCTCCTCAAGAGCCGGGTCACGGTCGTCGACGACTTCATCGAGGCCCTCGACCGCATCCACAAGGGCGGCTCGGTCGTCGACCCCTCCTTGGTGCACGAGCTGTTCTCGGCGCGGCGCCGGGACGACCCGCTCTCCGTCCTCAGCAACCGGGAACGCGAGGTCCTGGCGCTGATGGCGGAGGGCCGCTCCAACGCCGGCATCGGCCGCCGCCTGTGGGTCACCGAGGGCACCATCGAGAAACACGTCCGCAGCATCCTGGGCAAACTCCGCCTTCCGGAGGCCGCCGACGACCACCGCCGTGTGCTGGCGGTTCTCACGTTTCTGGAGTCGCGGTAGGAGTTCCGCGAGGCATGCCGGGCGTTGTCCACAGCCCCGCCGCGCTGTCACCCCGCGCCAGTAGGGTGTGAAACATGGCCGACCCCTCCAGCTACCGCCCCAGGCCGGGAGAGATCCCGGACTCGCCCGGGGTCTACAAGTTCCGCGACGAGCACCGCCGGGTGATCTACGTCGGGAAGGCGAAAAGCCTGCGCCAGCGCCTGGCGAACTACTTCCAGGACCTGGCCGGACTCCACCCGCGCACGCGCACGATGGTCACCACGGCCGCGTCGGTGGAGTGGACGGTGGTGTCCACGGAGGTCGAGGCGCTGCAGTTGGAGTACTCCTGGATCAAGGAGTACGACCCCCGGTTCAACGTCAAGTACCGCGACGACAAGAGCTACCCGTATCTCGCGGTGACGATGAACGAGGAGTACCCGCGGGTGCAGGTGATGCGCGGTCACAAGAAGAAGGGCGTCCGCTACTTCGGGCCGTACGGCCACGCGTGGGCGATCCGCGACACGGTGGACCTCCTGCTGCGCGTGTTCCCCGTCCGCACCTGCTCGGCCGGCGTCTTCAAGAACGCCGCCCGCACCGGCCGCCCCTGTCTGCTCGGTTACATCGGCAAGTGCTCCGCCCCCTGCGTCGGCCGCGTCTCCGAGGAGGAGCACCGCGAACTGGCCGAGGAGTTCTGCGACTTCATGGCCGGCCGCACCGGCACGTACATCCGCCGCCTGGAGCAGCGGATGACGGACGCGGCCGAGGAGATGGAGTACGAGCGGGCGGCCCGCCTGCGCGACGACATCGAGGCCCTTCGCAAGGCCATGGAGAAGAGCGCGGTCGTCCTCGCCGACGCCACCGACGCCGACCTGATCGCGGTCGCCGAGGACGAGCTGGAGGCGGCCGTCCAGATCTTCCACGTCCGCGGCGGACGCGTGCGCGGCCAGCGCGGCTGGGTCACCGACAAGGTCGAGGACGTCACCACCGGAGCCCTCGTCGAACACGCGCTCCAGCAGCTCTACGGCGAGGAGACCGGGGACTCGGTCCCCAAGGAGGTCCTCGTCCCGGCCCTGCCCGACCCGGTGGAGCCGGTCCAGCAGTGGCTCACGGACCGGCGCGGGGCGAACGTGTCGCTGCGCATCCCGCAGCGCGGCGACAAGAAGTCCCTCATGGAGACCGTCGCGCGCAACGCCCAGCAGTCATTGATCCTCCACAAGACCAAGCGCGCCTCCGACCTCACCACCCGCTCGCGCGCCCTGGAGGAGATCTCCGAAGCCCTCGACCTGGAGAGCGCTCCCCTGCGGATCGAGTGCTACGACATCTCGCACCTCCAGGGCGACGACGTCGTGGCGTCGATGGTCGTCTTCGAGGACGGCCTGTCGCGCAAGAGCGAGTACCGCCGCTTCCAGATCAAGGGCTTCGAGGGCCAGGACGACGTCCGCTCCATGCACGAGGTGATCACCCGCCGCTTCCGGCGCTATCTTGCCGAGAAGGAGAAGACGGGGGAGTGGGTGGACGGCGACGAGTTGACGGACCTCAAGGACGACGAGGGGCGTCCCAAGCGGTTCGCCTACCCGCCGCAGCTCGTCGTCGTGGACGGCGGGCAGCCGCAGGTCGCCGCCGCCAAGAAGGCGCTCGACGAGCTGGGCATCGACGACATCGCCGTGTGCGGCCTCGCCAAGCGCCTTGAGGAGGTCTGGCTCCCCGACGAGGACGACCCCGTGGTCCTGCCCCGCACCAGCGAGGGCCTCTACCTCCTCCAGCGCGTCCGCGACGAGGCCCACCGCTTCGCGATCACCTATCAGCGTGCCAAGCGCGCCAAGCGCTTCCGGGCGAGCCCCCTGGACGACGTGCCCGGCCTCGGCGAGACACGCAAGCAGGCGCTGATCAAGCACTTCGGGTCGGTGAAGAAGCTGCGGTCCGCGACAATCGACCAGATCTGCGAGGTTCCCGGCATAGGTCGCAAGACCGCCGAGACCATCGCGGTGGCCCTCGCCCAGGCGGCCCCGGCCGCACCCGCCGTGAACACGGCGACTGGAGAGATCATGGAAGACACGGAAGACGGGACACCCGGGACGACGGCGGGTGCCCCAGGGGATCCCGTACCCGCGGGCGCCCCGGACGAGCGACGGGGGCAGGAGACATGACGGAACAAGAGAAGCAGCCCACAGCGGACCGAGATCGGACGCACAAGGAACCGGGCGAGGATCAGGCTCCGCAGCCAGCGGTCCAGAACGACGGAGCACAGGTGAGTACGGACAGCGCGACAGCCGGCGGAGTGCCCGAGACGGCCATCCCCGAGCTGGTGATCATCTCCGGCATGTCCGGAGCCGGGCGGTCCACGGCCGCCAAGTGTCTGGAGGACCTCGGCTGGTTCGTCGTCGACAACCTCCCGCCCGCCCTGATCCCCACCATGGTGGAACTGGGCGCCCGCTCCCAGGGCAACGTGGCGCGGATCGCGGTCGTCGTCGACGTACGCGGCCGACGCTTCTTCGACAACCTCCGCGACTCCCTCGCCGACCTGGCGTCCAAGCACGTCACCCGGCGGATCGTCTTCCTGGAGTCCTCCGACGACGCCCTGGTGCGCCGCTTCGAGTCCGTGCGCCGCCCGCACCCCCTCCAGGGCGACGGCCGCATCGTCGACGGCATCGACGCCGAGCGCGAACTGCTGCGCGAACTGCGCGGCGACGCCGACCTCGTCATCGACACCTCCAGCCTCAACGTCCACGAACTGCGCGCCAAGATGGACGCCCAGTTCGCCGGCGAGGAAGAGCCCGAACTGCGGGCCACCGTCATGTCCTTCGGCTTCAAGTACGGCCTGCCGGTCGACGCCGACCTGGTCGCCGACATGCGCTTCCTGCCCAACCCGCACTGGATCCCGGAGCTGCGCCCCTTCAACGGCCTCAACGAGGAGGTCTCGGCGTACGTCTTCAACCAGCCCGGCGCCAAGGAGTTCCTGGACCGGTACGCCGAGCTGCTGCGCCTGATCGCGGCCGGCTACCGGCGTGAGGGCAAGCGGTACGTGACGATCGCGATCGGCTGCACCGGCGGCAAGCACCGCTCGGTCGCCACGGCGGAGAAGCTCGCCGCGCGGCTCGTCGCCGAGGGTGTGGAGACGGTGGTCGTACACCGGGACATGGGACGGGAATGACGGGACGTAGCCCACGGCTGGGCAGGCTCCGCCGAGTGGTGCCCGAGGGACGCACGACCAGGCCGGTGGAAGCCCGCGGCGGCAAGCCGCGCCGGCGCGGCACCCAGCCCAAGGTGGTCGCCCTCGGCGGCGGCATGGGCCTGTCCGCCTCGCTCACCGCACTGCGCCGGATCACCGGCGACCTCACCGCCGTCGTCACCGTGGCCGACGACGGCGGCTCCAGCGGACGCCTGCGGGACGAACTGGGCGTGCTGCCCCCGGGCGACCTGCGCAAGGCGCTGGCCGCGCTGTGCGGCGACGACGACTGGGGCCAGACCTGGGCCCGCGTCATCCAGCACCGCTTCCAGTCCAAGGGCGACCTGCACGAGCACGCGGTCGGCAATCTGCTGATCGTCGCCCTGTGGGAGCAGCTCGGGGACCATGTCCAGGCCCTCGACCTGGTCGGCAAGCTGCTCGGCGCGCACGGGCGCGTGCTGCCGATGTCCGCCGTACCGCTGGAGCTGCAGGCCCTGGTCAAGGGGCACGACCCGGCGCGGCCCGACGACATCGACACCGTCCGGGGACAGGCGACCGTGGCGCTCACGCCCGGCGAGGTGCAGTCCGTGCACCTCGTGCCGCACGACCCGCCGGCCGTGCCCGAGGCCGTCGCCGCCGTGCTCGACGCGGACTGGGTGGTGCTCGGTCCCGGCTCCTGGTTCTCGTCGGTCATCCCGCACCTGCTGGTGCCGGAACTGCTCGACGCGCTCACGGAGACGAAGGCGCGCCGGGTACTCTCCCTGAACCTCGCTCCGCAGCCCGGAGAAACCGATGGCTTCTCCCCGCAGCGTCATTTGGAGGTTTTGGGACGACACGCCCCTAAACTCGCCCTGGACGTGGTGCTGGCCGACGAGGCCGCCGTGCCCGATCGCGCGTCGCTCACCGAAGCCGCCAAGCGGCTCGACGCCGCGGTCGAGCTGGCGCCGGTGGCCCGGCCGGACGGAACTCCAAGGCACGACCCGGAGCTGTTGGCCGCCGCGTACGACCGTATTTTTCGGATGCATGGAAGGATCGGCCCATGGCGATGACGGCAGCGGTGAAGGATGAGATCTCCCGGCTCCCCGTCACCCGGACCTGCTGCAGGAAGGCGGAGGTCTCCGCCATTCTGCGGTTCGCCGGAGGCCTCCACCTGGTGAGCGGGCGCATTGTGATCGAGGCGGAGCTGGACACCGCGATGGCGGCGCGCCGGCTCAAGCGGGACATCCTGGAGATCTTCGGCCACAGTTCCGAACTGATCGTGATGGCGCCCGGCGGACTGCGCCGCGGCTCCCGTTACGTCGTCCGGGTGGTCGCGGGCGGCGATCAGCTCGCGCGGCAGACGGGGCTCGTGGACGGCCGCGGACGCCCGATCCGGGGTCTGCCGCCGCAGGTGGTGTCGGGGGCCACGTGTGACGCGGAGGCGGCCTGGCGCGGCGCGTTCCTGGCCCACGGCTCGCTGACCGAGCCCGGCCGGTCCTCCTCCCTGGAGGTGACCTGCCCGGGTCCCGAGGCCGCGCTCGCACTGGTCGGCGCCGCCCGCCGGCTGTCGATCGCGGCGAAGGCGCGCGAGGTGCGCGGGGTCGACCGGGTGGTCGTGCGCGACGGCGACGCGATCGGCGCCCTGCTCACCCGACTCGGCGCGCACGAGTCGGTGCTGGCCTGGGAGGAGCGCCGGATGCGCCGCGAGGTGCGCGCCACGGCGAACCGTCTCGCCAACTTCGACGACGCCAACCTGCGCCGCTCGGCCCGCGCGGCCGTCGCCGCCGGTGCCCGGGTGCAGCGCGCGCTGGAGATCCTCGCCGACGAGGTCCCCGAGCACCTCGCCGCCGCGGGCCGGCTGCGCATGGACCACAAGCAGGCCTCCCTGGAGGAACTGGGCGCCCTCGCCGACCCGCCCCTCACCAAGGACGCGGTGGCCGGCCGTATCCGCCGCCTCCTGGCGATGGCCGACAAGCGGGCCCAGGACCTCGGCATCCCGGGCACGGAGTCCAGCATCACCGAGGAGATGGCCGACAACCTGGTCGGCTGACGGTTCCTCAACACGCCGGTGGGGATGACCTCTTGGGCCATCCCCACCGGCGTTTGTATTTCGTTGAGGCGCCCTTGACTCGATCATGAAGTGTCATGAGCCTGGCAACTGTTCGCCGCTGTGGCGGACAACCGCTAGGGGGGTTCATGAGACACAGAGCGAGATCGATCCTCGCTGTCGGCACGCTCCTGATCGCTGGAGCGAGTATCGCGCCCATCGCCCAGGCGCAGGGCGGAGTCTCCGCGAAGCCGGACCCGGACGAGGTCAAGGTCTTCCACGCCGACGTCACCCAGAAGCAGATACCCCTGCTCCTGAAGGCCGGACAGGACGCGCACGAACTCGGCGACAACCAGTTCTCCGCCTCCGGAAAGACCGCCGTCGAGGTCTACCTCACCGACCAGCAGGCCCAGAAGCTGGAGAAGCAGGGCGTCGACCTCACCGAGCACACCCTGTCGGCCAAGGCCGAGACCCGCGTCGAGGACGCGGCACAGGGCGTGTTCCGGCCGTACAGCGGAAGCGGTGGGCTGGAGGAGGAGATCGTCAGGACCGGGCAGGCCAACCCCGGCCTCGCCAAGGTCGAGTCGATCGGGAAGACCATCGACGGCCAGGACATCCTCGCGCTCAAACTGACCAAGAACGCGAAGACGACCAAGGACGGCTCCAAGCCCTCGGTGCTGTACGTGTCCAACCAGCACGCGCGCGAGTGGATCACGCCGGAGATGACCCGCCGGCTGATGCACTACTACCTGGACAACTACAAGACCGACCAGCGCGTAAAGAAGATCGTCGACTCCACCGAGCTCTGGTTCGTGCTGTCCGCCAACCCGGACGGCTACGACTACACCTTCCAGAACTCCGACACCCGCCTGTGGCGCAAGAACCTGCGGGACGTCAACGGCGACGGCACCATCTCCACCGGCGACGGCGTCGACCTCAACCGCAACTTCGCCTACAAGTGGGGCTACGACGACGAGGGTTCGTCCCCCAACCCCACCAGCGAGACCTACCGGGGCACGGCCCCCGCCTCCGAGCCCGAGACCCAGGCGCTGGACAACTTCGAGAAGCGGATCGGCTTCTCCTACGGCATCAACTACCACTCCGCCGCCGAACTCCTCCTCTACGGAGTCGGCTGGCAGGTCGCCACACCGACCCCGGACGACGTGCTCTACAAGGCGCTCGCCGGCACCCCGGACAACCCGGCGATCCCGGGCTACCGCTCACAGGTCTCCTCGGAGCTGTACACGACCAACGGCGAGGCGGACGGCCACGCGTCGAACGTCAACGGCATGTCGATGTTCACCCCGGAGATGTCGACCTGCCAGACCGCGTCGAACATCGACCCGAACGACGCCTGGAACGCGGCCGACTGCCAGTCCGTCTTCAACTACCCCGACGACGAGAAGCTGATCCAGGACGAGTTCGCGAAGAACATCCCCTTCGCGCTCTCCGTCGCGGAGACCGCCGCCCACCCCGACCAGCCGAAGTCCTCGGTCGGCCTCAGCGCCGCCGACTTCACCCCGGCCACCTTCACGACGTCGTACTCGCGCGGCGCCGACCAGGAGGTCTCCGTCGTCGTACGGAAGTCCGTGCGCGACAAGGAGCTCAAGTACCGCGTCAACGGCGGCCGTACGCAGGACATGGCGCTCAGGCCCTGGAAGGGCGGCCAGACCTACGGCGGTGACGACAACCTGTACTTCGACGAGTACCGGGCCAAGGTCAAGGACGGCGACCAGGGCGACAAGGTCGAGGTGTGGTTCACCGGTGAGACGAAGGCCGGGAAGCCCACCTCCAGCGCCCACTTCACCTACACGGTGGCCAAGAGGGCGGTCGCGGACACTCTTGTGGTCGCTGAAGAAGGTGCCGCCGCCACCCAGACACAGGCCTACGTCGACGCGCTGAAGGCCAACGGCCGCAAGGCGGTCGTCTGGGACGTCGCCACCCAGGGCGCGCCCGACGCGCTCGGCGTGCTCGACCACTTCAAGACGGTCGTCCACTACTCGGGCCCGGCCGGCCCCGGCAACGACACCCAGCTCCAACTGCGCGCCTTCCTCAACGAGGGCGGCAAGCTGATCGAGGCCGGCGAACAGGCCGGTGGCAGCGTCGACCTCGGCGACGGCACTCCCTCGAACGACTTCAGCCAGTACTACCTGGGCGCCTACTCCCGTACGTCCCTCCCCGGGGCCACCGGCTTCACCGGCTCCGGCAAGCTCGCCGGCTTCACCGGGGCGCTCGGCGACGCGCCCGGCAACCCGCTGGACCGGGCCGGGAGTTACAGCGTCACCTCCGACTCGCTGTCCCCGGCCACCTACCCGCAGTTCGCGAGCGCCGGAGCGGGCCAGTTCGCCGGGACCGTCAACCCGTACGGGCCCTACTCGGGTTCCTACATGGCCGCAGCCGTCCACACCGACGACGCCTACAAGCGCCTCACCCGCACCATCGACCTCACCGGCGTGACCGCGTCCGACAAGCCCACGCTCCGTAGCGAACTGCTGTGGGACACCGAACCCGGCTACGACCACGCCGTGGTCGAGATCCACACGACCGGGGCCGACGACTGGACCACGCTCCCGGAGGCCGGCGGCGCCACCAGCACCGCCCCGCCCTCGGAGTGCGAGGCCGGATTCCTGGTCGCCGAGCACCCCTGGCTCAAGCACTACCTGACCTTCGCCACCAGCGGCTGCACCGCGACCGGCTCCACCGGCGCGTGGAACAGCCTCACCGGCGCCTCCGACGGCTGGCAGCAGGTCAACTTCGACCTGAGCGCCTACGCCGGCAAGTCGGTCGAGGTGTCGCTGAGTTACATCACCGACCCGGGCTCCGGCGGTCACGGCGTCCTCGCCGACGACGCCTCGCTCGTCGTCGGCGGTACGGCGACCCAGACCGAGGGCTTCGAGACCTCTCTCGGCGCCTGGAGCGTGTCAGGACCCCCTCCGGGCAGCCCGGCGGCCCTGAAGGACTGGACCCGCACCGGAGCCCTGTTCCAGACGTACGGCGCGGTCACCACCGACCGCACCGTGATGCTGGGCTTCGGCCTGGAACAGGTCACCTCGGCCGCCGACCGCGCGGCCCTGCTGAAGAAGGCGCTGGCGGCTCTCCAGAGCTGACCCGGACCTGGTTCCGAGCCGACTCGGTATGACGATGTCATGAACATCAAGTGCGGTCCGTACTCCTACTGGCGGGTACGGACCGCACTGCCGTGTATGGGGCATCTCGATGTCACCACGGAGGGCTCAGGGAGGTAGGGTCGTAGGCGGTCGGGGACATCCCATACAGCTCGCCGGATTCGAACCCGGCGTACCAACGAGGAGATCGGTTCGTGACGATCCGCGTAGGCATCAACGGCTTTGGCCGCATCGGTCGTAACTACTTCCGCGCGCTGCTGGAGCAGGGTGCTGACATCGAGATCGTGGCTGTCAACGACCTGGGTGACACCGCGACCACCGCTCACCTGCTCAAGTACGACACCATCCTGGGCCGCCTCAAGGCCGAGGTGTCGCACACCGCCGACACCATCACCGTCGACGGCCACACCATCAAGGTGCTCTCCGAGCGCAACCCCTCCGACATCCCGTGGGGCGACCTCGGCGTCGACATCGTCATCGAGTCGACCGGCATCTTCACGAAGAAGGCCGACGCCGAGAAGCACATCGCCGGCGGCGCCAAGAAGGTCCTCATCTCGGCTCCGGCCAAGGACGAGGACATCACCATCGTGATGGGCGTCAACCAGGACAAGTACGACGCGGCCAACCACCACGTCATCTCGAACGCCTCCTGCACCACCAACTGCGTGGCGCCGATGGCCAAGGTTCTCGACGAGAACTTCGGCATCGTCAAGGGCCTGATGACGACGGTCCACGCGTACACGAACGACCAGCGCATCCTGGACTTCCCGCACAAGGACCTCCGCCGCGCCCGCGCCGCCGCCGAGAACATCATCCCGACGACGACCGGTGCCGCCAAGGCGACCGCCCTGGTGCTCCCGCAGCTCAAGGGCAAGCTCGACGGCATCGCGATGCGCGTCCCGGTCCCGACCGGCTCGGCCACCGACCTGGTCGTGACGCTGGCCCGCGAGACCACCAAGGACGAGGTCAACGCCGCGTTCAAGAAGGCCTCCGAAGACGGCGACCTCAAGGGCTACCTCACCTACACCGAGGACGAGATCGTCTCCTCGGACATCGTCGGCGACCCGGCCTCCTGCACCTTCGACTCCTCCCTGACCATGGTCCAGGAGGGCAACACGGTGAAGATCCTCGGCTGGTACGACAACGAGTGGGGCTACTCCAACCGCCTCGTCGACCTCACCGTCTTCGTCGGCGGCCAGCTCTAACTCCCAGAGCAGGCAACTCGATGTGAGCCAGGGCTCGGACAGCGCACGCCGCGCTGCCCGAGCCCTGCGCTACGTAGTGATCGATCAGCCCTCTCGGACCTGAAGAGCCCTCCCTAGGAGCCCCATTCATGAAGACGATCGACGAACTTCTCGCCGAAGGCGTGGCCGGCAAGCGGGTCTTCGTCCGCGCCGACCTCAACGTCCCGCTGGCCGACGGCCTCATCACCGACGACGGCCGCATCCGCGCCGTGCTGCCCACCGTCAAGGCCCTCGCCGAGGCGGGCGCCAAGGTGGTCGTCGCCTCGCACCTGGGCCGCCCCAAGGGTGCCCCGGACCCGGCCTTCTCCCTGCTCCAGCCCGCCGAGCGACTCGCCGAACTCCTCGGCGCGCCCGTCGCGTTCGCCCAGGACACCGTCGGCCCCGCCGCCCACGACGCGGTGAACGGCCTCGAACCCGGCCAGGTCGCGGTCATCGAGAACCTGCGCTTCAACGCGGGCGAAACCTCCAAGGACGACGTCGAGCGCGGCGAGTTCGCCGACCAGCTCGCCGCCCTGGCGGACATCTACGTAGGCGACGGTTTCGGCGCCGTGCACCGCAAGCACGCCTCCGTGTACGACCTCCCGGCCCGCCTGCCGCACTACGCCGGCTACCTCATCGCCACCGAGGTCGGCGTCCTGAAGAAGCTCACCGAGGATGTCCGGCGGCCCTATGTCGTCGCCCTCGGCGGCTCCAAGGTCTCCGACAAGCTCGCCGTCATCGACCAGCTCCTCGGCAAGGCCGACCGCATCCTCATCGGCGGCGGCATGGCCTTCACCTTCCTCAAGGCCAAGGGCTACGAGGTCGGCACCTCCCTCCTTCAGGAGGACCAGATCCCGGCCGTCACCGAGTACATGGAGCGGGCCAACAAGGAGGGCGTCGAGCTGGTGCTCCCGGTCGACGTGGTGGTGTCCCCGGGCTTCCCGGACCTGAAGGCCAAGGCGTCCACCGAGCACACCGTCGTCGACGCGGAGAAGATGCCCGAGGGCCAGCTCGGCCTGGACATCGGCCCGAAGACCGGTGAGCTGTACGCGACCAAGCTCGCCGACGCCGAGACCGTGTTCTGGAACGGTCCCATGGGCGTCTTCGAACACCCCGACTACGCCGAGGGCACCAAGGCGGTCGCCCAGGCCCTCGTCGAATCGAACGGCTTCACCGTCGTCGGCGGCGGAGACTCCGCCGCGGCCGTGCGCACGCTCGGCTTCGACGAGAAGGCATTCGGCCACATCTCGACCGGCGGCGGCGCCTCCCTCGAATACCTAGAGGGCAAGACGCTCCCCGGCCTCGCCGCACTGGAGGACTGACCTACATGAGCACGCGCACGCCGATCATGGCGGGCAACTGGAAGATGAACCTCAACCACCTCGAGGCCATCGCCCACGTCCAGAAGCTCGCCTTCGCCCTCGCGGACAAGGACTACGAGGCCGTCGAGGTCGCCGTCCTGCCGCCCTTCACCGACCTGCGCTCCGTGCAGACCCTGGTCGACGGCGACAAGCTCAAGATCAAGTACGGCGCCCAGGACATCTCGGCGCACGACTCCGGGGCCTACACCGGCGAGATCTCCGGTGCGATGCTGGCCAAGCTGAAGTGCACCTACGTGGCCGTCGGCCACTCCGAGCGCCGCCAGTACCACGCGGAGACCGACGACGTCGTCAACGCCAAGGTCAAGGCCGCCTACAAGCACGGCCTCACCCCGATCCTTTGCGTCGGCGAGGAACTGGAGATCCGCGAGGCGGGCAACCACGTCGCCCACACGCTCTCCCAGGTCGAGGGCGGCCTCAAGGACGTCCCGGCCGAGCAGGCCGAGTCGGTCGTCATCGCCTACGAGCCCGTCTGGGCCATCGGCACCGGCAAGGTCTGCGGAGCCGAGGACGCCCAGGAGGTCTGCCAGGCCATCCGCGGCAAGCTCGGCGAGCTGTACACCCAGGAGCTGGCCGACCAGGTCCGCATCCAGTACGGCGGCTCCGTGAAGTCCGGCAACGTCGCCGAGATCATGGCCCAGCCCGACGTCGACGGCGCTCTGGTCGGCGGTGCCTCGCTGGACGCCGACGAGTTCGTCAAGATCGTGCGCTTCCGCGACCAGTGAGACCGTGAGTAGGCCTTAGCGACGATCCGTCGTACCCTTGCGGGGACATGGCTCCACAGCCATGTCCCCGTCGTCCATCCGAATCCGAGGAAGTTGGTCCAGCCGTGGTTTTGGGGTTCTCGATCGCCCTGATCGTCTTCAGCCTGCTGCTGATGCTGCTGGTGCTGATGCACAAGGGGAAGGGCGGCGGTCTCTCCGACATGTTCGGTGGCGGCATGTCGTCGTCCGTCGGTGGTTCTTCGGTCGCCGAGCGCAACCTCGACCGCATCACCGTGGGGCTCGGTCTTCTCTGGTTCGCCTGCATCGTCGTACTCGGCCTGCTGATGAAGACGAACTGACCGCACGTTCCTTCGCACATTCCGCACGTAAGGCCCCATGTTCGGTACGCGCAGCTTAGCGCGGCCTATCATGGGGCTTGCGTCTAGGTGTGGAGGCTGTAACTCCAACCACTGGACGCGCGTTGGGCCTTACGTAGACTGAGGCGCTCGCAACGGAGCGACAACGCCGACTCGCTTCGCGGCACCATCACGCAGGGAGTTACGACCGTGGCAAGTGGCAACGCGATCCGAGGAAGCCGGGTCGGGGCGGGGCCGATGGGTGAGGCCGAGCGTGGCGAGTCCGCGCCCCGGCTGCGCATCTCCTTCTGGTGCTCCAACGGGCACGAGACGCAGCCCAGCTTCGCCAGCGACGCGCAGGTCCCCGACACCTGGGACTGCCCGCGCTGCGGCTTTCCCGCCGGACAGGACCGGGACAACCCGCCGGACCCGCCGCGCACCGAGCCCTACAAGACGCACCTCGCGTATGTACGGGAGCGGCGCAGCGACGCGGACGGCGAGGCGATCCTCGCCGAGGCGCTCGCCAAACTGCGGGGAGAAATCTAGGAGTTGAACCGGCCGGACGCCCACGAGGTGTCTGGCCGGAGCTGTCTCCCGCCCCCGGCGGCCGACCGCCTCCGGACCGATTGTCAGTGGCGCCCTCTACGGTTTGTGAACAGGCGAATCGTGAGGGGGAGTTGTGACGACGGTCGACATGACGGGCGGTCATGCGCCCGCGTGGCGCGGGGGATTCGGGCGGCTCTGGAGCGCCGCCGTGATCTCGCGGTTCGGGGACGCGCTGCGTACGGCCGCGCTGCCGCTCCTCGCCGTGCGGCTCACCGACGATCCACTCGTCATCGCCTCCGTCACCGCCTGCGGATACCTCCCCTGGCTGCTCTTCGGACTCCTCGGCGGGGCCGTC
This sequence comes from Streptomyces sp. NPDC005492, assembly GCF_040605995.1. Taxonomy (NCBI): domain Bacteria; kingdom Bacillati; phylum Actinomycetota; class Actinomycetes; order Kitasatosporales; family Streptomycetaceae; genus Streptomyces; species Streptomyces sp. NPDC005492. The sequence continues at coordinate 1,594 of NZ_JBEXDX010000031.1, read as the reverse complement.
GCGGACCGGGTCGACCAGCGGCGTGCGATGTGGGCCGTGGACTCGGTACGGGGGCTGCTCGTCGCCGCCTTCGCCGTGACCGTCGTCCTCGGCCATGCCTCGATCGCTCTGCTCATCGCGCTGGCCTTCGCGCTGACCACCCTCCAGACCCTCTTCGACAACGCCTCCACGGCTCTGCTGCCGGCCCTGGTCGACCGCGCGGCCCTAGGCAGCGCCAACGCCCGGCTGATGACCGGGCAGAAGATCGCGGGCGGCCTGATGGGGGCGCCCGCGGTGCCGGTGCTGATCGCCGCGGGTGCCGCCGTGCCCTTCGTCGCGGACGCCGGGACCTTCCTGGTGGCCGCCGCGCTGGTCGCCTCGCTGCGGATCACGGCGCCCGACCGTGGGCCGAGACCGGCGGGCGGCACGCTGCGCGGAGAGATCGCGGACGGGCTGCGCACTCTGTGGCGCGACCGACCCCTGCGCGGACTGTGCGCCGCGACCGCCCTGTGCAACATCGGCATGGGCGCGCTGATCGCCACCCTGGTGATCCTGGTGACCGGCTGGCTGGACGCGGGCACTACCGGATACGCGGCGGCGACCACCGCGTTCACCGTCGGCGGCCTGGCCGGGGGAGCGGTGAACCGGCGGATCACCGCCCGGCTCGGCGCGCTGCGGAGCGTGCTGCTCGCGGGCCTCGTGCAGATCGGCGCCCTCGTCGTCATGGGCTCCGTGCACAGCCTGACCGCTGTCGTGGCGGCCCTCGCGGTCTTCGGGCTCATGAGCATGGTGTGGAACGTCAACACGACCACACTGATGCAGCAGCGCACCCCCGCCGACATGCTGGGCCGGGTCAGCGCCGCCTTCCGCACCCTGGCCGTCGCCGGAGCGCCGCTGGGCGCCCTCCTCGGCGGTGCCGCGGCCGGCGCCTGGGGACCGAACACGCCCGCCCTGCTCACCGCCGCCTTCTTCGTCCTGTCGGTCATCGCACTGATACCTGGGGTCAAGCCGGACGTACCTGTTGTTGCCCCGGAGGACGACGGGACCACCGCTCGCTCCGCGAGTTGATCAATTAGGTTGGGACAGGCCCCAGGTCGGTAGGAAAGAAGGCTGAAGTCGCAATGAACGCAGACGGCCGTACCAGGCTCAACCAGACGCCCGAGTGGACCGCCTTGGCCAAGCACCGTGAGGAGCTCGGCGAGGTCCGGTTGCGGGAGCTGTTCGCCGCCGATCCCGGACGCGGCACCGGCTACACGCTCCGCGTCGGTGACCTGCACCTCGACTACTCGAAGCATCTCGTCACGGACGAGACACTGCGGCTGCTCCACGCGCTGGCCGCAGCCACGGACGTCTTCGGGCTGCGGGACGCCATGTTCCGCGGCGAGAAGATCAACGTCACCGAGGACCGCGCGGTCCTGCACACCGCGCTGCGCGCCCCGCGGGACGCGGTGATCGAGGTCGACGGCGTGAACGTGGTGCCACAGGTGCATGCCGTGCTCGACAAGATGGCCGGCTTCGCGGACCGGGTCCGCTCCGGCGAGTGGACCGGCCACACCGGCAAGCGCATCAAGAACATCGTCAACATCGGCATCGGCGGCTCCGACCTCGGTCCGGC
>NZ_JBEXDX010000030.1:0-109279 GCF_040605995.1 Streptomyces sp. NPDC005492 | reverse complement strand
GGACGGTCGACACCGTCCCGCCCCGCCGCCATGACCAGCCCCACCCCCACGAGCAGCCCCAGCGCGGGCAGCACCGGGAACCGCCCCTCGTAGGCGAACCCGTGGCCCGCGAACCAGATCAGCGCACTCACACTCGCGGCCAGCCCGCCCCACAACGCCCAGGCCCGGCGCGGCCGATCACCCGGCAGGGTCCGCTCGTAGCCGACCGCGAGCCCACGCTCCAACGGCCGCAACGCCCCTACGACCCCCACCAGCACGCCCCCGAGCACGGCCAGCCAGGGCACGCGCAGCGCCCACCACCCCGCCGACCCGTAGGCGGGTTCGGGCGCGAGCCCGGTGAGATAGAAAGCACCGGCGACGATCAGCACGGGCAGCATGTGCCACAGATAGAGCGTCATGCTGGCGCCGCCCAACGGCCGTACCAGCCCCCACACTTGCCCGCGCTCCAACACCCGCCGCAGCACGGGCGCGAGGAGCAGCGCGACCCCGGCCTGCCCAACCGCCCAGGCCAACATGGCGGCTGACGGGGGATTGGTGTTGCTGGGATGCTGCCCGGTGACGAGGATCAGACTCACCGGGAAGGGCCCGAGGGCGACGAGAGCCGCGAAGCCGACGGCACCGCCCACGGCCATGCAGACGGGGACCGGGGACCGCTCAACCACGATCCCGTCCCGCCAACAGAAGCCCAACTGGTAGGCAACGCCCCACACAAGCAGATAGTCGAGCAGCCCGAGACCGGCCACATGCCCACTGACCGCGAGCGTGTCGGCGACGAGGGCGACCGCCCCCATGGCCACGGGCACGCGCAGCCCCCACCGCCGATGTGCCGCGTGCAAGGCCGGAGTCAGCGCGCTGAGCAGCAGATAGACCGGCAGGAACCAGAACTGCATGGCCATGGCCCACCCGACGAGCGCGAGGGTGCCCCGGTCCACGCCGACCGCCGAGCAGAGGGCCACGGCGACCAGGACCAACCCGCTGTACACCCCGGCGGGCAGCAGCATCCGCAAGGCCCGCCGCCCCACCCACCCGGTGGCCGTACGACCCTCCGCCCGGGCCCGCGCCCAGGACCCACCGGCTCCATGCCCACCGGCCAGAAAGAACAACGGCATGATCTGGAACCCCAGGGTCAGCCACTGGGTCCAGGGAACGGTGGCGAGCAACTCCGGTGCGTTGATTGTCCCGTCGGGCTCCCGCACCAACCCGGTGACCAGCCAGTGCCCGAACACCACCAGCACGATCGCCCACGCCCGCAGAAAGTCGACGTAGCGGTCCCGGCCCCCGCTCAAGCTCCCCATGGGAGGTCATGGTGTCGTAGGCGCGGGTCCACCGTTACTCACTTTCGGGTGACGGCTCCGGCGGCCCTGGGGTGGCGCACCATGGCGATCACGGAACCCGGATCAGTTCGCACAAGGCCCCTTGGTCTGTCGGGCCGTCAACATGGTGCATCACGCGCATAAATGGATGATGCAGGTGAGAGTCACGGAAATGCGACTGACCCGTAACGCCGTTCACGTATCGCCCATATCTCGTCGGTACGGCGGAGAAGGTGTGGATGTGCGGCCAACAGGCCGCCACCCGCACACCGCACAGCCCGGGTCCGGCCTTCGCCGTATCCGGGGAGGTGCCCGCACCATGCTGGGGGAACCCGTGACCTCTTCACCTTCCGTGTCCGTCCGCCGTCTGGCCGCAGCCGCTTTGGCGGCCGGTGCTCTCGTAGGCGCGGCGGCACTGCCGGCGACCGCGGCCGACCACGCGGCCCGGCCGAGCGTGGAGATCAGCCGAGTGCAATACGACTCTCCGGGACACGACGACCGCTCCGCCCGTTCCCTGAACAACGAGTGGGTCGAGATCACCAACCACACCCGCCACGGCGTCAACCTCGACGGCTGGAAGCTCTCGAACAAGGACGGCCAGACCTACACCTTCCACCACTACCGCCTCGCCGGCCACGCCACGGTCCGCGTCCACACCGGCAAGGGCCACGACGACATGCGCGACCTCTACCAGGGCCGCCGCGACTACGTCTGGGACAACCGCTCCGACACGGCCACCCTCCGCAACGACCACCGCCGCCTGGTGGACGACCAGTCCTGGGGCGGCCGTAACGGCGGCGGCCACGGGGGCGGCGGTCGCGACGGTGGTGGCCACGACGGTGACGGCGGCCGCAACGGTGGCGGTCACGAGGGTGGCGGTCACGGGGGTGGCGGCGGGCACCGCTGACCCCATCGGCACCATGACGTCCCACCAGCGGCGTCCTACCGGTGACTTCCTGTCAGTGACGTGATAGCTGCGGCGCGCCGTCCCATCCGGGGGCGGCGCGCCGTTCGCGCGCTCAAGTGGCGCGGTGATACGCCTTGTTGGCGATACGCCAGTCGCCGTCGACGTGGGTCAACAGGAAGACGTCGGTGAAGGTGTCCGGGCCGTGCCGAAGCGTCATGGACGCGGTCGCGACGGTGCCGTGCACGTCGACGGCGTCGATACGGCGGGAGCGGCTCGGCTCGTCCGGAGCCGGCCGGCCGGTGAAGAGAGCGCAGTACTCGTCCAGACACCATGAGACGAACGCCCCGTCCCGGAGCCCCTCGACATGCGCCGTGGGCAGGAAGGCGTCACGGAAGTGGGCGGGGTCCCCGGTGGCGTGCCCGCGGATGTAGGCACGCAGCGGTTCGAGTACGGCGTCACCGACGGCGGGGACCGTGGCGGCGAGGGCGATATCGGCTTCGGGGTCGACGGAGGTGCCGGCCAGGTCGGCCGCGCTGGGGAGAGGTGTGTCCGAGGCGGCTGCCAGCAGGGCCATGTCTTTGGCGAGCGCGCGGATCGTGAACTCGGCGGTGGGCGTGATGGGCGTGGCGGCTGCGGGAGCGTCGGTCGGCTGCCCGGTGATGAAGGGTCTCTTGCGGGCGACGAGCCCACCGAGCCGGCCGAGTTCGAGGACGTCCAGCACCTGAGCGAGGGGCAGACCCAGGGCGTCGGCCTGCCGCAGGGGGTCGCGCAGAGCGAGGACGGCCCCCGCGAGGCCGCTGTTGGCGACCAACTTGAGCGAAGCCGCCGTAGCGACGTCGTCTACGTACCGCACGGTGCCCAGCGCTTCCAGAACCGGACGGACGCGCTGAAGCGCCTCCCGCTGTCCGGCGGCGAGAATCTCCAAGGTCCCTGCGGCAGCGGCGGACACGGACCCGAGTACGGGCGCGTGGACGTAGGACGGGCCAAGTCGCCGTGCCAACTCTGCGGCCTCGTCGGGACCGATGGTGCTGGTGTTCACCACGATCGTGTCCGTTCGCAACGAGCCACGGACCCGCTCGACGACCTCCCGGCAGGCCGGCCCGTCGAACAAGGCCAGGAGCACGATGTCGGCCTTGGCCACGGCGTCATCAGGGTCGCCAGTGGTCTGCACGGCGCCCGTCGCGCGCCCGGAACGTGTCCAACCGACAACACTCCAGCGGTAGTTGGTGAGTCGTATCGCCATCGCGGAGCCCATGCGCCCCAGGCCGAGGACGGCGATCGTGTGCGGTGCGGTCATGCGTGCCAGCCTGGAGCCATCGCGGCATCTGCGACAAGCGCAGACATGGCAGGGCAGCCATGCGGCAGACGCATACCCGACAGGCACACTTACGCCATGGACTTGACGGCGTGGCGGACGTTCGTGACGGTGTGCAGACTCGGATCCCTGTCTGCGGCGGCCGACGAACTCGGCTACACCCAGTCGGCCGTCTCTCGACAGATCGCCGGACTGGAACGCCGACTCGGGGCACCACTGGTGGAGCGACGTGTGCGCGGCACACATCCGACGCCCGCAGGCGAGGTGTTCCGCCACCACGCCCTGATGACACTCAACGAGGCCGACCGCGCGGTGCGTGCCGTACGGGACGCCCATGAAGGCGCCAGCGCCCGCCCGTTGACTGTCGGAGCGACGCCGTCCCTGGCGGCAGGGATCGTGCCCGCGGCAATCCGTTCCCTGCTACAGATGTCAGGCCCCACCCCCTGGACCCTGTCGCCCGGCCTCACTGCGGACCTGCAACACCGCGTGATCGCAGGCGACTTGGACATCGCCGTCATCACGGACGCACCACCGGGCCTCCCCAACGACCCACGCGTGGACCGACATTTCCTGGGAATGGACGAGATGGTCGTCGCACTGCCCACCGCCCACCCACGGGCGGATCACGGTCCCCTGCGCATCGAGGACCTGACCGATCAGACCTGGGCCGAGGACAACGACGGCTCCGCAGCCCTCCTACGCCAACACGCGGCCCGCGCCGGCGTCACCGTCCACATCGACCTCACCGCGGCCGACCTCCCCGGCAAAACAGCCCTGGTCGCAACCGGCCACGCCATCGCCCTGATACCTGGAGTACTGAGGTCCGCACTACGGCCCGACATCACCACGGTGCGCCTCGTGGATCCGCCGGCCCGGGGCATCTATGTGATCACGCGCCGCTACGCCCAACACCCGTCCGCAGGGCCCTTGCTGACTCAACTCGCTATGGCTTTCACCACGGATCACTCCGTTGCCGTGATACCTCATGACGCCGTTACGGAAATCAGCGACGATGAAGCGGGACAACAGGATTGAACGGGCGCCGCAAACGCCGCTCACGCAACCTCGGCAACTGCCATTTCTGCGGCGTCCATGGAGGAGGACGGAGACGCCGCACAGCGGTTAGTTTCATCGCGTTGCGACGGCGGTCCGGGAGACTCGGACCGCCGTCTGGCGTTAGCTAGTTTCGCAGAGTGAGTGTCACATCGGCCTTGTCGTCCGGCTGCCCCTCACTCCAATTCTGCACGTGTATATTCCTGGAAGCGCTTGCTCCCGGAAAGAGGATCATATTCGCGAAGGCTGACGCACCGTCCAAGTCGCCGGTGTCCTCGCTGGTCCCCTCATAGAACTTGACGAGGCCTTCAGTCACGCGAATGACGCCATTTGGATCGATGTTGAGCTTGTAGTGAACTTCGACCCTGACCTCTCCGCCGCACTTGGATGACAGTCGGATTCTGTTGGAAAAGCCGCTATTGACTACACGGGGGGTAAGCGAGAAACCGCGGTTGCAGACTGTGTTCGGGCCGAAGTCCTCGTAATCCATGATGCGCATGCTGACGCTTCCGGTTACCGTCCGCTGGGCGGCTTGGGCGTCGGTCGCCAGAGCAGGGACCGCTATGGCCGCTGCGGCGGGAATAATGAGAGCCCGCCAGAGTGCGGAGCGAGAGGAGCCGAGGCGCATGCCCTGTGTCTTCATGAGGTTTCCCTCCATCGAAATAGGTGCACGAGGCTGAAATCCAGTCGGTCAACGCCCCCTCTGCTTTCCAAGCTACGCCTTAGGTTGCCCGTGCGCACCTTGACCCAATGCGCACAATTCTTGTTTGTTGAAGGTTAGTTGGTGCCTCACAGTCGCGGCTCTGGTGACTTTCTGTCGAATCCTGAAACTCCCCATTGTAGGAGCACCGCAGCGCTCGTGCTGGTTTGGAGCTGTGTCCGCCGCGTGAGTTGGTGCGGGGCACTGAAGATTGAATGCTGGATGACTCGTAGGCGTCAATGCCCATAGTTTGATAGTTAGTTGAACCGTGCATGAATGCGTGTCAGTTCGCACCCGATCGCTCCGCTGCCCAACTCGCAGGGTTCGGCGAATCGTGGTCATACTGGAAGAGGAGTAAATGTCAGCCACCAGCACCGAGCGGTCTCAGCGCTCGCGGAAGCAGTGGCGGCACGAGAGGGTTTCGCGTCGGCTGAGGTAGTTGTTGGCCAGGGCGCCGAAGGTCCCGCCGCAGAAGCGAGCGCTTCGCCCAGTTATACCTGTTGCGAACTGGACTCGTCTTTACCCCTGCCTTCCTATCATGCGACCGGCTCGGTACGTACGTAATTTGCAGACGAGGAAACAGGTCAGAAAGGCGATGTGATGTCAGACCGCATTCTCTACTACGGTGCGTCTACCGGGCGTGGGTGCATTGGTTCCGTCAACGCCAGTAACGACCTCGCGGATGAGACTGTCTTCCCTGAGGGTAGTTTCGCCACGGACTGGACACAGGTCACGGCGCTCAGCGACGATCACGTCCTGTACTACGCCAAGTCCACCGGACGCGGGTGCATCGGTTCCGTCGACGGGAACAATAGCCTCGCGGATGAGACTGTCATCCCTGAGGGTAGTTTCGCTACGGACTGGACACAGATCACGGCGCTCAGCGGCGATCGCATTCTGTACTACGCCGGGTCCACCGGGCGTGGGTGCATCGGTTCCGTCGACGTGGAAAGCGGCAGCCTGGCGGATGAGACTGTCATCCCTGAGGGTAGTTTCGCCACGGACTGGACGCAGATCACGGCGCTCAGCGGCGATCGCATTCTGTACTACGCCAAGTCGACCGGGCGTGGGTGTATCGGTTCCGTCGACGCCAACAACGGCCTCGCGGATGTCAGGGTCTTCCCTGAAGGCAGTTTCGCCACGGACTGGACGCAGATCACGGCGCTCAGCGGCGATCGCATTCTGTACTACGCCAAGGTCGACCGGGCGTGGGTGTATCGGTTCCGTCGACGCCAACAACGGCCTCGCGGACGTCAGGGTCTTCCCTGAGGGCAGTTTCGCCACGGACTGGACACAGATCACCTTCCTGCGTCCGCCAGAAAAGCTGTAGTCGCCGTGGGTGGTCGCGCTTTGGTGGCTTGTGACGTCGCTACGCCACAGGGGTGGCGCAACATCGCGGCCCGAATGCGCCACCAAGTGGAAGCCTCTCTGCCTGCTTTGTGTAAGCAGTGAATTTCCCCGCGCATTCACCGCGACCACTCGCAGAAACCCGGTGGCAGTCGGACAGTGCCGGACCCTCACCATGATCTTCGGAGGAGGTCCGGCGCTTTCCTGCGTACGGGGCACCTACTCTGGCGAGCGAAGCGCTTCCCCCGTCAGGGCCGCCGCCCACACCGCGTTCATCGCAGTGTGTGTGGCGCGTGTATCGCAGATAGTGCGCGAAAAGTGAGAGAGCACGAGAAAGAGCGGGAGTCAGTGAGACTGACTCCCGCTCTCTCAAGTCGGCATCCGCGCAGGTCAAAGCATGGTTCTTGCTGCTTGACTGGCGAGTGCCCCCGGCAGGATTCGAACCTGCGCACACGGCTCCGGAGGCCGTTGCTCTATCCCCTGAGCTACGGGGGCGTGTCGGTCGCGGTGTTGCGGCGACGGGTAGAACCCTACCAGCTCCTTCCCGGTGTTCATGAACAGGTTTCTCGGTGGTCAGGGACGCGTGCTGGGTCGCTCGCAGGGGGTGGAAGTGGGGAAAACCCGGACGCGGTGGCCGGTCCGGACCTACTCTCGAGTTGTGCCAGGCGCGTCGGGTCGGGTGCTTGTTGTGGACGACAACAAGGTCATCCGGCAGTTGATCAGGGTCAATCTCGAGCTGGAGGGTTTCGAGGTCGTGACCGCGGCCGATGGTGCCGAGTGTCTGGACGTCATCCATCAGGTACGGCCCGATGTCGTGACCCTGGATGTCGTCATGCCGCGGCTGGACGGGTTGCGGACTGCCGCCCGGCTGCGCAGTGACCCACGGACCCGCGACCTCCCCCTCGCCATCATCAGCGCCTGCACTCAGCACGAGGTCGAGAGCGGGCTCGACGTCGGCGTCGACGCCTTCCTCGCCAAGCCCTTCGAACCATCCGAACTCATCGCTCTCGTACGGCAGTTGATCGAGCACGGGCGGCGAGACCCGGCCGGTGGGCTGTCCCTCGGTGGCGCCTTCGGTGCCGGTGAGGCCGAGCGGGCCGGGCGGGGCGGTCGTAGCGGCGGCTGAGGACGTCCGACATGCGGGGCCGGCTCCGACCGTGTGCACCGGTCGGCGTCCACATCCCGGAACCCTCCCAAACCGGCTGGCCTACCCACCCCCCTCCTCCCATACGCTTGTCCCGTGACCCCCGTCGAGCTCTCCCGTACCGTGCTGCGCGCGGTGCGCCGTGCTGTCGAGGACGGGGAGCTGGCGGTGGCCGTGCCCGAGCGGGCGCTGGTGACCGTGCCGGGGGCGGGCGGGTGCGGTGACTACGCCACCAACATCGCCCTTCAGCTCGCCCGGCCCGCCGGGGAGACCCCTCGCCGTGTCGCCGAGTTGCTGCGGCCGCATCTTGTCGAGGTGCCTGGCGTCAGCGGTGTCGAGATCACCGGGCCCGGGTTCCTCAACATCAGTCTGGGGAGTACCGTGTCCACCCTTCTCGTCGAGGAGATCCTGCGGCGCGGACCGCGGTACGGGTTCATCGATGACGCCCTCGCCGGCGATCGGCACGCTCCCGTCGCCCATTCCGTACGGCTGTATGCCCCCCGCGAGCCACGCGCCCTCGTCGTCATGGACGTCGTCGCCCGTCTGCTGCGCTCGCAGGGCGTTCTCGTCCGCACCAGCTGTGAGGGCCTACCCGAGCCCGAGTGGGCGGCCGTTCTCGGTATCGGTATCGGTGACATCGACGCCTACGGCAGCCGCCCGGAAGCACCCGTTCCACCAGAAGCAGAAGCAGAAGCAGAAGCAGAAGCCGACGTCGAAGCCGACACCAACGCCGTCGTCGACGTCGACGACGATGTCCACGTCGTCGTACGACCCATCCCCGCCCCCGACCCCGCAGCCCTCCTCCCCCTCGGCCTCGACGCCGCCCGCTGGGCCCTCCTTCATCCCGCCGCCCATGACCGGCCCCGCCTCACCGCCGACCACCTCGTGCAGCGGGAGACGAATCCCCTCTTCCGGGTCCGTTACGCCTACGCCCGCACCCGGGCCGTCAGCCGCAACGCCGCCGACCTCGGCCTCACCGCCCAACCGGGCGCCGTAGGAGAAGACGTACAAGGGGACACCACCCCCCTCACCCCTCTCCTCGCCGACCACCCCCGCGTCCTCGCCCGCGCGGCAACCCACCACGCCCCCGACCTCCTCGCCCGTCACCTGGTCGCCGTGGCCGACGCCGCGCTCCCCCTCCTCGCCGTAACGCTTCCGCTCGGTGACGAGAAACCCTTGGCCGCCCACCGTGCCCGGCTCGCGCTCGCCGAAGCCGCCGGGGCGGTGCTGGCCGGTGGCCTCTCCCTGCTCGGCATCGACGCACCCCAACACCTCTGAGCGCCAAGAACACGTGAACACGAAGACACCGCGATCTGAGCGCCAGGAAGAGACAGAAGAGAACACGACATGAGCCGTTCCGCACACCCCGCCGGTCCCCGTCACGCCGATGTCCTGCCCGAGGGGCACTACTCCGGCCCGGCCGCCGACCTCAACGAACTCGACCCCAAGGTGTGGTCCCAGACCGTCACCCGCGACGAGAGCGCGAACGGTGTCGTCACAGTCGGCGGGATCGATGTGAAGACCCTCGCCGAGCAGCACGGCACCCCGGCCTACGTCCTCGACGAGGCGGACTTCCGGGAGCGCGCCCGTGCCTGGCGTACCGCCTTCGGGCATGACGCCGACGTCTTCTACGCCGGCAAGGCGTTCCTGTCCCGGGCCGTCGTGCGGTGGCTGCACGAAGAGGGGCTCAACCTCGATGTGTGCTCCGGGGGCGAGTTGGCCACCGCCCTCTCCGCCGGGATGCCCGCCGACCGCATCGCCTTCCACGGCAACAACAAGTCCACGGACGAGATCCACCGGGCGATCGAGGCCGGGGTCGGGCGTATCGTCCTCGATTCCTTCCAGGAGATCGTGCGCGTCGCCCACATCGCGCAGTCCCTCGGCAAGCGGCAACGCGTGCAGATCCGGATCACGGTCGGGGTCGAGGCGCACACCCACGAGTTCATCGCCACCGCCCATGAGGACCAGAAGTTCGGGATTCCGCTCGCCGGGGGGCAGGCCGCCGAAGCGGTACGGCGCGCTCTTCAGCTCGATGGGCTCGAGCTGATTGGCATCCACTCCCACATCGGGTCGCAGATCTTCGACATGTCCGGCTTCGAAGTCGCCGCGCACCGCGTCGTCGGGTTGCTGAAGGACATCCGCGACGAGCACGGTGTCGAGCTGCCCGAGATCGACCTCGGTGGTGGGCTCGGGATCGCCTACACCAGCGACGACGACCCCCGCGAGCCGCACGAGATCGCCAAGGCGCTCACCGAGATCGTCACCCGCGAGTGCGACTCCGCCAAGCTGCGGACCCCCCGCATCTCCGTCGAGCCGGGGCGCGCCATCGTCGGGCCCACCGCGTTCACGCTGTACGAGGTCGGCACCATCAAGCCCCTCGACGGGCTGCGGACGTATGTGTCGGTCGACGGCGGGATGTCCGACAACATTCGGACGGCGCTCTACGACGCCGAGTACAGCGTCGCTCTCGTGTCCCGCCGTTCCGACGCCGAGCCCATGCTCGCGCGGGTCGTCGGCAAGCACTGCGAGAGCGGGGACATCGTGGTCAAGGACGCGTTCCTGCCGGGGGACCTGGCACCGGGTGACCTGATCGCCGTACCGGCGACGGGTGCGTACTGCCGCTCCATGGCCAGCAACTACAACCACGTCCTCCGCCCGCCGGTCGTCGCCGTGAAGGACGGGGAGTCGCGGGTCATCGTCCGCCGGGAGACGGAGGAGGATCTGCTGCGCCTCGACGTCGGCTGAGCGGACAGTAGACAGAGGACACAGCAGGGGGTGGAAGATCTCCCGTCTTCCACCCCCGTGGAAATGAAATCGATGTCTCACGATCCGGACTATGGATAGAAACTCCCGTCCGGTGAGTGAGACTGGTGCAACCGAAGACGGTATGAGGAAACGAGGTCGGATGATGCGTACGCGTCCGCTGAAGGTGGCGCTGCTGGGCTGTGGAGTGGTCGGCTCAGAGGTGGCGCGCATCATGACGACGCACGCCGACGACCTCGCCGCCCGGATCGGCGCCCCGATCGAGCTTGCCGGTGTCGCGGTACGGCGGCCGTCCAAGGTTCGCGAAGGCGTCGACCCCGCCCTCGTCACCACCGACGCCACCGCCCTCGTCAAACGGGGCGACATCGACGTGATCGTCGAGGTCATCGGGGGCATCGAGCCCGCCCGCACCCTCATCACCGCCGCCTTCGAGCACGGCGCCTCCGTCGTCTCCGCCAACAAGGCGCTGCTCGCCCAGGACGGTGCCGCCCTGCACGCCGCCGCCGAGCAGCACGGCCAGGACCTGTACTACGAGGCCGCCGTCGCCGGTGCCATCCCGCTGATCCGGCCGCTGCGCGAGTCCCTCGCCGGTGACAAGGTCAACCGGGTCCTCGGGATCGTCAACGGGACGACCAACTTCATCCTCGACAAGATGGACAGCACGGGGGCCGGGTACCAAGAGGCCCTCGACGAGGCCACCGCGCTCGGGTACGCGGAAGCCGATCCCACCGCCGACGTCGAGGGGTTCGACGCCGCCGCCAAGGCCGCCATCCTCGCCGGGATCGCCTTCCACTCGCGGGTGCGTCTCGACGACGTCTACCGCGAGGGGATGTCGGAGGTCACCGCCGCGGACTTCGCCTCCGCGAAGAACATGGGCTGCACCATCAAGCTGCTCGCCATCTGCGAGCGGGCCGAGGACGGCGGCTCCGTCACCGCGCGCGTGCACCCCGCGATGATCCCGCTGAGCCACCCGCTCGCCTCCGTACGCGGCGCCTACAACGCCGTGTTCGTCGAGTCCGACGCCTCCGGGCAGCTCATGTTCTACGGCCCCGGAGCGGGCGGCGCCCCCACCGCCTCCGCCGTGCTCGGCGACCTCGTCGCCGTGTGCCGCAACCGGCTCAACTCGACCACCGGGCCCGGCGAGTCGGCGTACGCCGGACTGCCGGTGTCGGGCATGGGCGAGGTCGTCACGCGGTACCACATCAGCCTCGACGTCGCCGACAAACCAGGTGTTCTCGCACAGGTCGCCACCGTGTTCGCCGAGCACGGTGTCTCGATCGATACGGTTCGGCAGCAGGGGAAGGACGGCGAGGCCTCTCTCGTCGTCGTCACGCACCGCGCGTCCGACGCCGCCCTCACCGGGACCGTCGAGGCGTTGCGCAAGCTCGACACCGTGCGGGGTGTCGCCAGCATCATGCGGGTTGAAGGAGAGTAACCAGCAATGACCCACCAGTGGCGCGGAATCATCGAGGAGTACCGGGACCGGCTCCCGGTGTCCGACAGCACGCCGGTCGTCTCCCTCCGCGAGGGCGGCACGCCCCTCGTGCCCGCGCAGGTGCTCTCCGAGCGCACCGGCTGCGAGGTCCACCTCAAGGTGGAGGGCGCCAACCCCACCGGGTCCTTCAAGGACCGCGGTATGACCATGGCCATCACGCGGGCCAAGGAGGAGGGCGCGCAGGCCGTCATCTGCGCCTCCACCGGCAACACCTCCGCGTCCGCCGCCGCCTACGCCGTACGCGCCGGGATGGTCTGTGCCGTCCTCGTGCCGCGCGGCAAGATCGCGCTCGGCAAGATGGGCCAGGCCCTCGTGCACGGCGCGAAGATCCTCCAGGTCGACGGGAACTTCGACGACTGCCTCACCCTCGCCCGCGAGCTGAGCGACAACTACCCTGTGGCGCTGGTGAATTCGGTCAACCCGGTGCGCATCGAGGGTCAGAAGACGGCCGCCTTCGAGATCGTCGACATGCTCGGCGACGCGCCCGACATCCACGTCCTGCCGGTCGGCAACGCGGGCAACATCACCGCGTACTGGAAGGGCTACAAGGAGTACGCCGGCGACGGCATCGCCGCGAAGACCCCGCGCATGTGGGGCTTCCAGGCGTCCGGTTCCGCGCCCATCGTGCGCGGCGAGATCGTCAAGGACCCGTCGACGATCGCCACCGCGATCCGTATCGGAAACCCGGCCTCCTGGAACTACGCGCTGGCCGCGCGGGACGAGTCCGGCGGGTTCATCGACGAGGTGACGGATCGTGAGATCCTGCGCGCCTACCGGCTGTTGGCCGCGCAGGAGGGCGTTTTCGTGGAGCCCGCCTCCGCCGCTTCCGTCGCCGGTCTGCTGAAGGCGGCCGAGCAGGGCAAGGTCGACCCGGGCCAGACCATCGTCTGCACGGTGACCGGAAACGGCCTCAAGGACCCCGACTGGGCCGTCGCCGGCGCCCCGCAGCCCGTCACCGTCCCGGTCGACGCGGCGACGGCCGCCGAGCGACTCGGACTCGCGTAGAACGACTGACGGGGAGCGATCCCCACGGGGGGTGCACAGGGGGCTTACGACACGCATCGTGCGCCTCCTGTGCGCCCTATGTCGCCACAGAACCTTCCTTCGATAGGCTGTACCGAACCCGCCCGCCGCATATGCCTGCGCGCATGGCTCGGCACCGCGCCGTCACCACGGCCCGAGGGTCTCCACGTACCTATCGAAGTACCTGTCGCATCTCATCGAATTCCATCGAATGTCTTCGACACTCACGCAGCTCAAGGAGAGTCATCGAGCGATGGCCGGTCCAGCCTTCCGCGCCGCCGCCGTCCGGGTGCGCGTCCCCGCCACCAGCGCCAACCTCGGCCCGGGCTTCGACGCCTTCGGCCTCTCGCTGGGGCTCTACGACGACGTAGTCGTCCGGGTGGCCGACTCCGGGCTGCTCATCGACATCGCCGGCGAGGGCAGCGAGACCCTCCCGCGCGACGAGAACCACCTCCTCGTACGGTCCCTGCGCACCGCCTTCGACCTGCTCGGCGGACAGCCGCGCGGTCTGGAGATCGTCTGCGCCAACCGCATTCCGCACGGCCGCGGCCTGGGCTCCTCGTCCGCCGCCATCTGCGCCGGCATCGTCGCCGCGCGCGCCGTGACCATAGGCGGGGACTCCCGGCTCGACGACACGGCCCTGCTGGAACTCGCCACCGAGATCGAGGGCCACCCCGACAACGTGGCGGCCTGTCTGCTGGGCGGCTTCACGCTCTCCTGGATGGACGGCGGCGCCGCGCGGGCGATCAGGATGGACCCCGCCGATTCCATCGTTCCGGTGGTTTTCGTGCCCGGGAAACCCGTGCTCACCGAGACCGCGCGCGGTCTGCTCCCGCGCAGCGTCCCGCACGTCGACGCCGCCGCCAACGCGGGCCGCGCCGCCCTGCTCGTAGAGGCACTCACCCGGCGCCCCGAGCTGCTGCTGCCCGCCACCGAGGACCGTCTGCACCAGGAGTACCGCGCGCCGGCCATGCCGGACAGCGCGGCCCTCGTGGAGCGGCTGCGGGCGGACGGGGTGTCGGCCGTGATCTCCGGCGCCGGACCGACCGTGCTGGCGCTGGTCGACGCCGACAACGCGGACAAGGTGTCCCACCTCGCCGGCGAGGGCTGGGCCGCCAACCGGCTGGATCTCGACGCACAGGGTGCCTGCGTGCTTCCGCTCACGGCTTCCAGTGCCCATTGACTACATACCGTCGCCGGATTTCGAGAGGGGGAATGTTTGTTGGATCCGGTAGTGTTAATCTCAAGTCTGCACCCGACCCCACCATGGCGAGGTGCTTGTTGTCCCCGTCCGGGACACACATTCTTCCGGGAGCCTCCCAAGCCGCACTGTGTTTCGTACGACGTACGCGGGCAGTACCTCGTACGCGGGCACTGAGCGGTTCGCCGGGCACGCTCCGGAATTGGTGCGACCAAGCCATGTGACACAGACACTCGGTGCCACTGCTCTGGGAAGCGCCATCACCAGATATCTCTTCCGCCGTATTGGCGGACCACCGCCCCGGCACGGTTCACACAGCAAGAACCGAAGCCGGACAGCACAACCGGTCGCCGAGCCAGACAGGCCGACGTCCGCTCCAGGGAAGGACCCTTCGTGAGCGACACCACCGATCTGATGGGCGCACGTGTCGAGGAGACCGCTGCCGCGCCCGCCACGGACGCCTCCGCGCCTGCCACCGGTGCCGGCTCCCGGCGGCGCCGTGGTACCGGCCTCGACGGCATGGTGCTGGCCGAGCTGCAGCAGGTCGCATCCGGCCTCGGCATCAAGGGCACCGCGCGCATGCGCAAGAGCCAACTGATCGAGGTCATCAAGGACGCGCAGGCGGGCGGGGGTGCTCCGGCCAAGGCCGAGACCGCCACCGAGACCAAGCCGAAGCGCCGCGCCACCTCCAAGGCCCGTACGGGCGACGAGGCGGCCGCCCCGGCCGAGCAGAAGGCCGAGAAGGTCGCCGCCGAGAAGGCCGTGGCCCAGCAGCAGATCGAGATTCCCGGCCAGCCCGCCAGCGACGATGCTCCGGTCGAGCGTCGTCGTCGCCGCGCCACCGCCGAGGCCGGCAGCCCGGAGACGATCACCGCCGAGGCGAAGAGCGAGTCGGCGTCCGAGACGCCCGCCGCCGCGCAGGGCGAGGCCCGGTCCGACGCCGGTGACGACGGCCGTCAGGGCCGCCGTGACCGCCGCGACCGCGACCGCGGTGGCCGTCAGGACCGTGACCGCGGCGACCGCCGCAAGAGCGGCGACGACCAGCAGAGCGGCGGCCAGCAGCAGGGCGGCGGCCGTCAGGACCGCCAGCAGCAGGACCGTCAGCAGGGCGGCCAGCAGCAGGGTGGCCGTCAGGACCGGCAGGACCGTCAGCAGCGTGACAACGGCCCGCAGGACGACGACGATTTCGACGGCGGACGGCGCGGTCGCCGCGGCCGTTACCGCGACCGTCGGGGCCGTCGCGGCCGTGACGAGTTCGGCGGCGCGGCCGGCGAGCCGCAGGTCGCCGACGACGATGTCCTGATCCCCGTCGCGGGCATCCTCGACATCCTCGACAACTACGCCTTCATCCGTACGTCGGGCTACCTGCCGGGTCCCAACGACGTGTACGTCTCCCTCGCCCAGGTCCGCAAGAACGGCCTGCGCAAGGGCGACCACGTCACCGGCGCGGTCCGCCAGCCGAAGGAAGGCGAGCGTCGCGAGAAGTTCAACGCGCTCGTCCGCCTGGACTCGACCAACGGCATGGCGCCCGACTCCGGGCGCGGGCGACCGGAGTTCAACAAGCTGACGCCCCTTTACCCGCAGGACCGGCTCCGCCTGGAGACCGACCCGGGTGTGCTGACGACCCGCATCATCGACCTCGTCGCGCCGATCGGTAAGGGGCAGCGTGGTCTGATCGTGGCCCCGCCGAAGACCGGCAAGACCATGATCATGCAGGCGATCGCCAACGCGATCACGCACAACAACCCCGAGTGCCACCTGATGGTCGTCCTGGTCGACGAGCGTCCGGAAGAGGTCACCGACATGCAGCGGTCGGTGAAGGGCGAGGTCATCTCCTCGACCTTCGACCGCCCTGCCGAGGACCACACCACGGTCGCGGAGCTGGCCATCGAGCGCGCCAAGCGCCTGGTGGAACTGGGCCACGACGTGGTCGTGCTGCTCGACTCGATCACGCGTCTGGGCCGTGCCTACAACCTCGCCGCCCCCGCCTCCGGCCGCATCCTCTCCGGCGGTGTCGACTCGACGGCGCTGTACCCGCCCAAGCGCTTCTTCGGTGCCGCGCGCAACATCGAGGACGGCGGCTCGCTGACCATCCTCGCCACCGCGCTCGTCGACACCGGCTCGCGCATGGACGAGGTCATCTTCGAGGAGTTCAAGGGCACCGGCAACGCCGAGCTGAAGCTCGACCGGAAGCTCGCCGACAAGCGCATCTTCCCGGCGGTGGACGTCGACGCGTCCGGCACCCGTAAGGAAGAGATCCTGCTCGGCAGCGACGAGTTGGCCATCACCTGGAAGCTGCGCCGGGTGCTGCACGCGCTCGACCAGCAGCAGGCGATCGAGCTGCTCCTCGACAAGATGAAGCAGACGAAGTCGAACGCCGAGTTCCTGCTCCAGATCCAGAAGACGACCCCCACCCCCGGCAACGGAGACTAAGGGACGTCAGCGTTACCAAAGGGCCGCCTCCTGTTAAGGGGGCGGCCCTGTGTGTTGTCAGTGCCTCCCGGTACGATCGCGCCCTTCGGACTTCTTTTCGATAGACGTCCGAACTTCCGATCCCTAGGGGGGACTTGAGTGGGTACGCCCATGCCTGGAGCCGGTCGGCACAGACGCAGGATGCGTTTCGCCCTGCCCGTCGCCGCGGCCGGTATCGCCGCCGCCGTGACCGCCGCACTGATGACGACGTCCGCCGGCGCGGCCACCGCGCTGCCGACGCCCACCGCGAAGCCCGTCGTGGCCCAGCCGTCGCTCGCCACGCTGAAGACGCGGATCGCGGGCGCGCAGGCCGGTGACGACACCGCCGGTGTGACGGCCAAGAGGTCGTCGCAGAGCGCGAGCACCACCGGCTCCGCCGCCAACCCGATGATCATCGGCGGCACCGAAACCACCATCAACACCGCGCCGTTCATGGCGCAGCTCTGGTACTACGACGACAAGGGCACCACCGACGAGAGCGACGACATCGGCTTCTTCTGCGGTGGCTCGGTCATCTCGCCGTCGAAGATCCTGACGGCTTCGCACTGCGTCAAGGGCTACAACTGGGCCAAGTACGGTGCCGTCGTCACCAGCGCCACGCAGCTCCCGACCGACGGCGACCTGCACGGCGGCCAGGCCACTGCGGTCC
Organism: Streptomyces sp. NPDC005492; assembly: GCF_040605995.1. Taxonomy (NCBI): domain Bacteria; kingdom Bacillati; phylum Actinomycetota; class Actinomycetes; order Kitasatosporales; family Streptomycetaceae; genus Streptomyces; species Streptomyces sp. NPDC005492. The sequence continues at coordinate 91,897 of NZ_JBEXDX010000030.1, read as the reverse complement.
TGCGCCAGTGGAACCACCCGTCGTACAGCGTGAACAGCGACGGCGCCCCGAACAACGACATCGCGGTCCTCACCCTGGCGGCCCCCGTCAAGGCGACCCCGATCCGTATGACGACGAACACCGACACGGCGTCGTACACGGGCACGCCCGCCAAGACCGCCCGGGTCTACGGCTGGGGCCGCACCAGCTCCACCACGCAGGACATCTCCGAGACACTGAAGACGGCCGTGCTGCCGATCGACTCGGACGCCACCTGCACCGCCGCCTACGGCAGTGTCGACTACGTCAAGGGCCACATGGTCTGCGCGGGCACGCCCGCCACCGGCAGCGACACCGGCACGACGACCACCTGCAACGGCGACTCCGGCGGCCCGCTGGTCGTCGGCGGCCGGATCGTCGGCGTGGTGTCCTGGGGTGTCGAGGACTGTGTGGCACAGGGTGCCTACAGCGTCTTCACCAAGGTCAGCACCTACGTCGGCGCGGCCTACGCGCAGGTCGACGACGGCAACCTGAGCTACACCGACAACAAGGCCGACGTCTACGCCCGTAAGTCCTCCACCAAGGTGGGCTACGAGCTGGACTCCAAGGGCACCTCGCTGGCCACGCGCCAGTCCCTGGGCGACTGGGGCGGCGTCAACCTGGTCCGGTCGGCCGACCTGAACCGGGACGGCTACCAGGACTGGATCTACCGGACCACCACCGGCGCGGTCTACTGGGACCACTTCGTGCTCAACAGCGCGCGAGACGACGGCAGTTGGGCCAGCACGAAGATCTTCACCAACTGGAAGACCCGCACCCGGATCGTCGCCCCCGGCGATGTCACCGGCGACTACCTGCCCGACCTGGTCTCGGTCGACAGCGCCGGTGTGCTGTGGATCTACCCGGGCAAGGGCAACGGCACCTTCAGCTCGCCTTCGCGCGTCGGCGGCGGCTGGAGCCAGTACAACGCGCTGGTCGGCAAGGGCGACTTCACCGGCGACGGCAAGGCCGACCTGCTCGCGCGCAACAAGAGCACCGGTGTCGTCTACCTGTACAAGGGCGTCGGCAAGTCCGGCTCGGGCGCCTTCGCGGCCCGGGTCAAGGTGCGCACCTGGCCCAGCTACACCGCCTTCGACTCGATCGGCGACTTCACCGGCGACGGCAAGGCGGACCTCCTGATCCGCAACGCCGGCGGCTCGCTGTACCTGTACCCGGGCACCGGGAAGGCGACGAGCGAGATCTTCGGCACACCGAAGTCGCTTGGTACCGGTTTCCAGCAGTACGACATCTTCGGGTGAAATAGCAGGTGAGCGAGGCTTGACCCGCTGAATCGACTACGCAGAGTGCCCATCGCCGTACGCGATGGGCACTCTGCGTTGTGCAACCCTTTGCCGAGTTCCCCCGTCTGACCAGGCGGAGCGAAGATGGAGCGGTACTGACCGCGCCTGACCCTGAAAACAGGGGGTAATCGACCGGTACGAGATTCGAGGAGCCCATGTCCGCCGAGAGCACGCCGGAGCCCGCCATACCGGGCAAGGACGGCACCAGCGGCCCGCGCCACCGTGCGGGCGGCCGTAAGAAGAAGGAACGCAGCCCCCGCCACAAAGCCCTGATGATCACTGCCTGGGTCGCGGGCGGCGTCCTGGTGCTGGGCGGTACCGGCGCCGGATACGTGTACTTCAAGCTCAACGGCAACCTCAAGAGCGTCGACATCAACCAGGCCCTCGGCACCGACCGGCCGGCCAAGGTCGACAACGGCTCCGAGAACATCCTGGTCCTGGGCTCCGACACCCGCTCCGGCAGCAACAAGAAGCTCGGCGGCGGCGCCGACGACGGCAGCGCCCGCTCCGACACCGCGATGATCGTGCACGTCTACAAGGGCCACAAGAAGGCCAGCGTGGTGTCCATCCCGCGCGACACCCTCATCGACCGCCCCGAGTGCACCGACACCAAGGGCGTCGCCCACGACGCGGCCTCCGGCGTCATGTTCAACTCCGCGTACTCGACCGGCGGCGCGGCCTGCGCGGTGAAGACCGTCGAGTCCATATCCGGTCTGCGCATGGACCACTACCTCGAAGTCGACTTCGCCGGCTTCGAGAAGCTCATCAACGAGCTGGGCGGTGTCCAGATCACCACCACCAAGGACATCAAGGACAGCCAGAGCCACCTGAACCTCAAGGCCGGCAGCCACACGCTCAACGGCTCGCAGGCCCTCGGCCTGGTCCGCACCCGGCACGGCGTCGGCGACGGCTCCGACCTCGGCCGGATCCAGCTCCAGCAGGCCTTCATCAAGGCCCTCGTCAACCAGGTCAAGCACGTCGGCATCCTGACCAACCCGGCGAAGCTGTACGACCTCGCCGACACCGCCACGAAGGCCGTCACCACCGACTCCGACCTCGGCTCGGTGAACTCCCTCACGTCCTTCGCCAACGGCCTCAAGGGCATCAGCTCCAAGAACATGAACATGGTCACGATGCCGGTCGAGTACGACCCGTCGAACCCGAACCGCGTCATCGTCGAGAAGGCCAAGGCCCGACTGGTCTGGACGGCTCTGAAGAACGACCGGCCGGTCCCCGCGGCGGCGACGAAGGGCACGGCCACCGGTGAGGCCAAGGGCGTCGTCACCTCGTCCTGAGGCTCCCGGGAATAGATGATCGACGCCCCCCGTTTTGGGGGATGGCCCCAGTCCTGGCAGACTGGTACGTCGGCCCCGGTTCACGCCACCGCACCCCGCGGCAGCGACCCGGTGCCCTCCCGAAACTAGGAGACACCTTGAAGCGCGAGATCCACCCCGAGTACGTCGAGACCCAGGTGAGCTGCACCTGTGGCGCGTCGTTCACCACCCGCAGCACGATCACGAGCGGCAACATCCGCGCCGAGGTCTGCTCCGAGTGCCACCCGTTCTACACGGGCAAGCAGAAGATCCTCGACACCGGTGGCCGCGTGGCCCGCTTCGAGGCCCGCTTCGGCAAGGCTGGCGCCGGCTCCAAGAAGTAGCGAGCTCCATTTCGCCGGTCCACGGCCACGCCCTTCTACAGGCGTGCCGGGACCGGCGTTTTTGGTCGCCCGCCTTCCCTTTCTTCACGCATTTCAGGAGCCCAAGATGTTCGAGGCTGTCGAGGACCTCATCGGCGAGCACGCCGACCTTGAGAAGAAGCTCGCCGACCCGTCGGTCCACGCCGACCAGGCCAACGCGCGCAAGCTGAACAAGCGCTACGCCGAGCTGACCCCGATCGTCGCCACGTACCGCTCCTGGAAGCAGACCGGCGACGACATCGAGACCGCGCGTGAACTCGGCGCCGACGACCCGGAGTTCGCGGCCGAGGTCAAGGAGCTGGAGAAGCAGCGCGAGGAGATCACGGAGAAGCTGCGGCTGCTGCTCGTGCCGCGTGACCCCAACGACGACAAGGACGTGATCCTTGAGGTCAAGGCGGGCGCGGGCGGCGACGAGTCCGCCCTGTTCGCCGGCGACCTGCTGCGCATGTACCTGCGGTACGCGGAGCGCGTCGGCTGGAAGACCGAGATCATCGACGCCACCGAGTCCGAACTGGGCGGCTACAAGGACGTCCAGGTCGCCGTGAAGACCAAGGGCGGCCAGGGTGCCACCGAGCCCGGCCAGGGCGTGTGGGCCCGCCTGAAGTACGAGGGCGGAGTGCACCGCGTGCAGCGCGTCCCGGCCACCGAGTCCCAGGGCCGTATCCACACCTCCGCGGCCGGTGTCCTCGTGACCCCCGAGGCGGAGGAGGTCGACGTCGAGATCAACCCGAACGACCTCCGCATCGACGTCTACCGCTCCTCCGGACCCGGCGGACAGTCCGTCAACACCACCGACTCCGCCGTGCGCATCACGCACATTCCCACCGGAGTCGTCGCCTCCTGCCAGAACGAGAAGAGCCAACTGCAGAACAAGGAGCAGGCGATGCGTATCCTGCGCTCCAGGCTGCTCGCCGCGGCACAGGAGGAGGCGGAGCGCAACGCCGCCGACGCCCGCCGCAGCCAGGTCCGCACGGTCGACCGCTCCGAGAAGATCCGTACGTACAACTTCCCGGAGAACCGCATCTCCGACCACCGCGTCGGCTTCAAGGCGTACAACCTGGACCAGGTCCTGGACGGCGACCTCGACGCGATGATCCAGGCTTGCGTGGACGCGGACTCGGCCGCCAAGCTCGCGGCGGCGTAAAGGCCACATACGTACGACCCAGTACGACACGGAGGAATGCGTGAACCTGCTGCTCGCAGAGGTGGCACAGGCCACCCAGCGGCTGGCCGACGCCGGCGTGCCCTCGCCGCGCAACGACGCGGAGGAGCTCGCCGCGTTCGTGCACGGCGTGAAGCGGGGCGAGCTGCACTCCGTGAAGGACGCGGACTTCGACGCCCGCTACTGGGAGGCCATCGCGCGGCGCGAGCAGCGTGAGCCGCTCCAGCACATCACCGGCCGCGCCTTCTTCCGCTACCTGGAACTCCAGGTCGGGCCGGGAGTCTTCGTGCCGCGCCCCGAGACCGAGTCGGTGGTCGGCTGGGCCATAGACGCGGTGCGCGCGATGGACGTCGTAGAACCGCTGATCGTCGACCTCTGCACCGGATCCGGCGCCATCGCGCTCGCCCTCGCCCAGGAGGTCCCGCGCTCCCGGGTGCACGCCGTGGAGCTGTCCGAGGACGCCCTCCGGTGGACCCGCAAGAACATGGACGGCTCCCGGGTCGACCTGCGGCAGGGCAACGCGCTGGACGCCTTCCCCGACCTCGACGGCCATGTCGACCTGGTCATCTCCAACCCGCCGTACATCCCGCTCACCGAGTGGGAGTACGTCGCTCCCGAGGCCCGGGACTACGACCCCGAACTCGCCCTGTTCTCGGGGGAGGACGGCCTCGACCTGATCCGCGGCATCGAGCGCACCGCACACCGGCTGCTGCGCCCCGGCGGCGTCGTCGTCATCGAGCACGCCGACACCCAGGGCGGCCAGGTGCCGTGGATCTTCACCGAGGAGCGTGGCTGGGCCGACGCGGCCGACCACCCCGATCTCAACAAGCGCCCGCGCTTCGCGACCGCCCGCAGGGCGACGCCGTGACCGGCGCCCCGACTTCCGAACCGCAGCAGTACGTGTACGAGGAGGCCCGCTAGACATGGCACGGCGATACGACACCAATGACGCGACCGACCGCACGACGGGTCTGCGCGAGGCCGCGTCCGCCGTCCGCCGGGGCGAACTCGTGGTCCTGCCGACCGACACGGTCTACGGCATCGGCGCCGACGCGTTCTCCTCGGAGGCCGTCTCCGATCTCCTCGACGCCAAGGGCCGGGGCCGCAACATGCCCACGCCCGTCCTCATCGGCTCCCCGAACACCCTGCACGGCCTCGTCACGGACTTCTCCGAGCTGGCCTGGGAGTTGGTCGACGCGTTCTGGCCGGGCGCCCTCACGCTGGTCGCCAAGCACCAGCCGTCCCTGCAGTGGGACCTGGGGGACACCCGGGGCACGGTCGCCGTGCGCATGCCACTGCACCCGGTCGCCATCGAACTGCTCACCGAGGTCGGCCCGATGGCCGTCTCCTCCGCCAACCTCACGGGCCACCCGTCGCCCGAGGACTGCGACGCGGCCCAGGAGATGCTCGGCGACTCGGTCTCCGTCTACCTCGACGGCGGTCCGACGCCCGGCAACGTGCCGTCGTCGATCGTCGACGTCACCCGCGAGGTCCCGCTGCTGCTGCGCGCGGGAGCCATCTCGGCCGAGGAGCTGCGGAAGGTCGTACCCGACCTCGAGGTGGCGAATTGACAGCCCCTGACGCGGGGCGTGGCATAGGCAACGGGGAAGTGACGGGGAACCTGTTCGAACGGGGCCTCCCCATGGACAGCTTCCGCATCCTCCACGTCAGCACCGGCAACGTGTGCCGCTCGCCGATCACCGAGCGGCTGACCCGTCATGCCCTGGCGGACCGGCTCGGCGACCCGCTGTGGGGCGGGCTGATCGTGGAGAGCGCCGGCACCTGGGGCCATGAGGGCGCGCCCATGGAGGCCAACGCGGAGACCGTCCTGACCGACTTCGGCGCGGACCCCTCCGGGTTCACCGGCCGGGAGCTGCTCGACGACCACGTGATCCGCGCCGACCTGGTGCTGACCGCCACCCGCGACCACCGCCAACAGGTCATCTCCATGGGCCACTCGGCGGGCCTGCGCACCTTCACCCTCAAGGAGTTCACCCGCCTGGTGAAGGCGATCGACCCGGCGACCCTGCCTCCCTTGGAGGACGGCATGGTGGCCCGCGCCCGCGCCCTGGTCCGCGCGGCCGCCGCCCTCCGAGGCTGGCTCCTGGCCCCCACCGCGGAGGCGGACGAGGTCTTCGACCCCTACGGGGCGCCGCTGCCGTTCTTCCGCTCGATCGGGGACGAGATACACGCGGCGATCGATCCGGTGGTGACGGCGTTGACGGGCGTTGCGGCGCGGACCTGATCCGGGCGGGGCGCGAGTCGGTGGCTCGATGCCCGGAAGGTGTTTTGGGGATGGTGTCCGGCACGGGGCCCCGCTGCCGTTCTTTCGTACCGTCTGCGACTAGGTACGTGCGGCGATCGATCCGGTGGTTGACGGGTGTTGCGGCGCGGACCTGCTCGACGCCCGGAGGGCCCGCCGGGGCCGAGCGTGCGAGAGATGCGTCGAGGATCGGATCCCGTACGGGGCGCCCCCGCCGTCCTTCCGCACCATCGTCGACAAGGCGAACCGGCGATCGACCCGGTCGTCACCGCCCTCACCGGCGTACCCGCGAAGACGTGGCGACGGCCGCGCGTCCCACCGGCCCCGGGCCTACATTGGACGTACGTCACCGTCGACGCTCCGGAGTCCACCATGTCGGTCACCCCTGTCCTTGAGGCCGATGTCCTGCGTCGGCAGGACCCCGAGCTGGCCGAGATCCTGCTCGGGGAGCTGGCTCGGCAGTCGACGACGCTCCAGTTGGTCGCCGCCGAGAACTTCACCTCGGCCGCCGTGTTGGCCGCGCTCGGCTCAGCGCTCGCCAACAAGTACGCGGAGGGGTATCCCGGCGCCCGGCACCACGGCGGCTGCGAGATCGTCGATGTCGCCGAGCGCGTCGCCGTGGCGCGGGCGAAGGCGCTGTTCGGTGCCGAGCACGCCAATGTGCAGGCGCACTCCGGGTCTTCGGCCGTCCTCGCCGCGTACGCCGCGCTGCTGCGGCCCGGCGACACCGTCCTCGCGCTGGGGTTGCCGTACGGCGGGCATCTCACGCACGGGTCGCCCGCCAACTTCTCCGGCCGCTGGTTCGACTTCGTCGGCTACGGGGTGGACGCGGAGAGCGGACTCATCGACCACGACCAGGTGCGCGCGCTGGCCCGTACGCACCGGCCCAAGGCGATCGTGTGCGGGTCCATCGCCTATCCCCGGCACATCGACTACGCGTACTTCCGCGAGGTCGCCGACGAGGTCGGCGCCTATCTCATCGCCGATGCCGCCCATCCCATCGGCCTCGTCGCCGGGGGAGCGGCGCCGAACCCGGTGCCGTACGCCGATGTCGTCTGCGCCACCACGCACAAGGTGCTGCGCGGGCCGCGCGGCGGGATGATCCTGTGCGGGAACGAGCTCGCCGAGCGGGTGGACCGGGCGGTGTTCCCGTTCACCCAGGGCGGCGCCCAGATGCACACCATCGCCGCGAAGGCGGTCGCGTTCGGCGAGGCGGCGACACCGGCCTTCACGGCGTACGCCCATCAGGTGGTTGCCAACGCCCGGGTGCTCGCGGACGTACTCGCCGCCGAGGGGCTCGTCGTCACCACCGGCGGCACCGACACCCACCTGATCACCGCCGACCCGGCCCCCCTCGGCGTCGACGGCCGCACCGCACGCGGCCGGCTCGCCGCGGCCGGCATGGTCCTCGACTGCTGCGCGCTGCCGCACGCGCACGCCCGCGGGCTGCGGCTCGGTACGGCCGCGATCACCACACAGGGCATGGGGGAGCGGGAGATGGCACGGATCGGCGAGCTGATCGCCGGGGTGCTGCGGGACGAGGTGCAGAGCAAGAACGCGCGTGACGAAGCGAGGGAGCTGGCGGAAAGATTTCCGCCCTACCGCGCCTGAACGGGGGTAGCCGTAACCAGGTGCACAGCCACCCGTGCAACCATCGTCGCTACCCGGAAGTCCCCAACCATATGCGTCCCTCGCTAGGGTGTGGGGCTGTGATGGCCAGCGAGACCTGTGGGGAAGCCTGTGCGTGAATACCTGCTGACGCTCTGCGTGACGGCCGCGGTGACGTATCTGCTGACCGGGCCGGTGCGGAAGTTCGCGATCGTGGCCGGGGCGATGCCGGAGATCCGGGCCCGTGACGTGCACCGGGAACCCACTCCGCGGCTCGGCGGTATCGCCATGTTCTTCGGTCTGTGCGCCGGCCTGCTGGTCGCCGACCATCTGACCAACCTCAGCGAGGTCTTCCAGAACTCGAACGAACCGCGTGCCCTGCTCTCCGGCGCGGCCCTGATCTGGCTGATCGGTGTCCTGGACGACAAGTTCGAGATCGACGCCCTGATCAAGCTGGGCGGCCAGATGATCGCCGCCGGCGTCATGGTCATGCAGGGTCTGACGATCCTGTGGCTGCCCATCCCGGGCGTCGGCAACGTGGCGCTGACCCAGTGGCAGGGCACCCTGCTCACGGTCGCCCTGGTCGTCATCACCATCAACGCGGTCAACTTCGTGGACGGCCTCGACGGCCTGGCCTCCGGCATGGTGTGCATCGCGGCCGCGGCGTTCTTCCTGTACGCCTACCGGATCTGGTACTCGTACGGCATCGAGGCCGCCGCCCCGGCCACGCTCTTCTCGGCGATCCTGATGGGCATGTGCCTCGGCTTCCTGCCGCACAACATGCACCCCGCGCGGATCTTCATGGGTGACTCCGGCTCGATGCTGATCGGCCTGGTGCTGGCCGCCGGCGCGATCTCCATCACAGGGCAGGTCGACCCCGACGCGCTGCAGTTGTTCCTGAAGTCGGAGAAGGCGGCCGTGCACTCGACGGTGCCCGTCTACATCCCGCTGCTGCTGCCGCTGACGATCATCGCGGTGCCGGCCGCCGACCTGGTGCTGGCGATCGTGCGGCGCACCTGGCGCGGACAGTCGCCGTTCGCCGCGGACCGCGGCCATCTGCACCACCGGCTCCTGGAGATCGGCCACTCGCACAGCCGGGCGGTGCTGATCATGTACTTCTGGTCGGCGCTGATCGCGTTCGGCGCACTGTCCTACTCGGTCAACTCGGCCTCGATGTGGATCGTCCTCGGCATCGTCTTCCTGAGCGCGATCGGCCTGGTGCTGCTCCTGCTGCCGCGCTTCACCCCGCGTGCCCCGCGCTGGGCCGAGTTCCTGGTGCCGCCGCGTTATCGCCGTGGCAGGGCGGCTGTTGAGCCCGTGGCCGTGCTGGCGGAGGAGGACCGCGACCCGCGCCCTCCGGTGATCGCCGGAGTGTCAGGAGTCAACGGAGCGACCGCTGTCAGCCACCATTCGCGCTTCCTGGACGGACACAAGGCGGAGTCCTCCCGCTGACGCCAAGGTAAGAATCTGACTAAAGCGTTGCCATCTCGTGGGGGTGCAAAGCATCCCCATACCAGACAAGTTGGCCGCTATTCTGCACAGACGCGCGGCATCACTCTCATGTGTGACAGCAAGCACACCTTCTAGGTAAAGACCGCATCAAATAGTTTGTGATACGGTTCACGAGAACCCGGGACAGAGCCGAAGGACCCAAGTGCGACGGTCCATTGGCGTGAGGTTCTCTCTCATCCCGGGACTACGCTCGTCCATGACGACACGCCCCCCTTAGCAAGCGGAGTTGCCGCCATGCCGTCCAATGACGCCCGGATTCTCCTTCAGGCCGCTGTGCCCACGGCTGCCGTCGGCGCGATTGCCGCCGTCGTCAGTGGTGTGGTCGCCGGCGGCAAAGGAGCTATTGGGGCGGCCGTTGCGACGCTGATCGTGATCCTCTTCATGGGAATCGGGCTCTACGTTCTGCAGCGCACCGCCAAATCGCTTCCGCACCTGTTCCAGTCGATGGGGCTCATGCTTTTCGCGGCGCAGATTCTTCTGCTGTTCATCTTCCTGGCCGCGTTCAAGCACACCACGCTGTTCAACCCCAAGGCCTTCGCGTTCACACTGCTCGCCGGGACCATCGTCTGGGTCGTCGCGCAGACCCGTGCCCACATGAAGGCCAAGATCCTCTACGTCGAGCCCGAGAAGTCGGGGCATTCGTCGTGAGCGGTAGGGCCGGGATAAGAGCACGTAAGCGACCCTGCTATCGTCCGGTGCCAACTGCGGCATCGCGGGCGCGGGCATCTGAGCTGACGCCTGCTCAATCGCGAGGCTCGATGCCCCACTGCCGCCCCCACATCCGTAACACCAGTCCAGTGCCGAACCGCGGCCGTGCGCCGCGCCGACACAACGAGGTTGCCGTACCTATGCGCCACGCTGAAGGAGCCCGCGGTGAGTGCTGACCCGACGCAGGTGCTCGCCTTCGAGACCGACTGCCACATCTTCGACGGCTGTGGCTTCCCGGCTCCCGGCCTGCACTCGTTCCTGTTCAAGCCCCTTCTGGGGGACGGCGACAGCAACGTGTACTTCAACAAGACGATGCTGCTGGCGCTGCTCGGCTCGGTCATCGTTGTCGGCATCTTCTGGGCCGCCTTCCGTAAGCCGAAGGTCGTCCCGGGCAAGCTGCAGATGGTCGCCGAGTCCGGCTACGACTTCATCCGCCGCGGTGTCGTCTACGAGACCATCGGAAAGAAGGAGGGCGAGAAGTACGTACCGCTGGTCGTCTCGCTGTTCTTCTTCATCTGGATGATGAACATCTGGTCGATCGTTCCGGTCGCCCAGTTCCCGGTGACGGCGATCATCTCGTACCCGGCGGTCCTCGCCGGGATCGTCTACATCATCTGGGTCTCGCTGACCTTCAAGCGGCACGGATTCGTCGGCGCGTTCAAGAACTTCACCGGCTACGACAAGTCGCTCGGCCCGGTTCTCCCGCTGGCGATGTTCATCGAGTTCCTGTCGAACCTGATCGTCCGGCCGTTCACGCACGCGGTGCGACTCTTCGCGAACATGTTCGCGGGTCACACCCTGCTGCTGCTCTTCACGATCGCCAGTTGGTACCTGCTCAACGGCATCGGGATCGCCTACGCGGGTGTCTCGTTCATCATGGTGCTCGTCATGACGGCCTTCGAGCTGTTCATCCAGGCCCTGCAGGCGTATGTCTTCGTGCTGCTGACCTGCACCTTCATCCAGGGCGCGCTCGCCGAGAACCACTGAGCACCGTCCTCCAGAACCCCCTTTGGTGTCCGGCGGCCAACCCCCGCCGGTCCGTACAGATAAGGAAGAATCAGCATGGCTGCCACTGAGACCCTCGCCGCCGTCTCCGGTTCGCTCGGCTCCATCGGCTACGGCCTCGCCGCCATCGGTCCCGGCGTCGGCGTCGGCATCATCTTCGGTAACGGCACCCAGGCTCTGGCCCGTCAGCCCGAAGCTGCCGGCCTGATCCGTGCCAACCAGATCCTCGGCTTCGCCTTCTGTGAGGCGCTCGCCCTCATCGGCCTGGTCATGCCGTTCGTCTACGGCGTCTGATCGACCGCGATCAGTAACAGCCCACCGGACGAAAGGCACTGACATGAGCCAACTGCTCATTCTGGCGGCCGAGAAGGAGAATCCTCTCGTCCCGCCGATCCCCGAGCTTGTCATCGGCCTGATCGCCTTCGTCATCGTCTTCGGCTTCCTCGCCAAGAAGCTCCTCCCGAACATCAACAAGGTTCTGGACGAGCGCCGCGAGGCCATCGAGGGCGGTATCGAGAAGGCCGAGGCCGCCCAGACCGAGGCACAGAGCGTCCTTGAGCAGTACAAGGCACAGCTCGCCGAAGCCCGGCACGAGGCCGCGCGTCTGCGCCAGGAGGCGCAGGAGCAGGGCGCCACGCTCATCGCCGAGATGCGCGCGGAAGGCCAGCGGCAGCGTGAGGAAATCATCGCCGCCGGTCACACGCAGATCGAGGCCGACCGCAAGTCCGCCTCGCAGGCGCTGCGCCAGGACGTGGGCAAGCTCGCCACCGACCTGGCCGGCAAGCTCGTCGGCGAGTCCCTCGAGGACCACGCCCGGCAGAGCCGCGTCATCGACCGCTTCCTCGATGAGCTTGAAGAGAAGGCCGAGGCGGCGCGATGAACGGAGCGAGCCGCGAGGCCCTGGCAGCCGCACGTGAGCGTCTCGACGCGCTGACGGACTCCACGTCCGTGAACGCGACGCAGCTCGCCGACGAACTGGCCGCCGTCACCGCGCTGCTCGGCCGTGAGGTGTCGTTGCGTCGGGTCCTCACCGACCCGGCGCAGGACGGCGAGGCCAAGGCCGCGCTGGCCGAGCGCCTGCTCGGCGGCCAGGTCGGCGGCGCCGCCCTCGACCTGGTGTCCGGCATGGTGCGCTCCCGCTGGTCGCAGTCCCGCGACCTGGTGGACGCGCTGGAGGAGCTGGCGGCCACCGCCGACCTCACCGCGGCCCAGCAGTCGGGCCAGCTCGACGACGTCGAGGACGAGCTGTTCCGGTTCGGCCGGATCGTCTCCTCGAACACCGGGCTGCGCGCCGCGCTGACCGACCGCGCCGCGAGCACCACGGCCAAGGGCGAGCTGCTTCGCAGCCTGCTCGGTGGCCGGGCCAAGCCGGCCACCGAGCGACTGGTGACCCGCCTGGTGACCGCGCCGCGAGGACGTAGCCTGGAAGCGGGGCTCGACGCCCTCTCCAAGCTCGCCGCCGAGCGCCGCAGTCGCCTGGTGGCCGTCGTCACCACGGCGGTCCCGCTGAGCGACCCGCAGAAGCAGCGCCTGGGCGCCGCCCTCGCGAAGCTCTACGGCCGCCAGATGCACCTCAACATCGACGTGGACCCCGAGGTCCTCGGCGGGATCCGGGTGCAGGTCGGCGACGAGGTCATCAACGGCTCCATCGCGGACCGCCTCGATGACGCCACCCGCCGTATGGCGAGCTAGCACCACCACAACAAAGACGTAGTAAGGCGGCCCGAGTTGGGCCGTGCAGAGGATTCACCTCGTTCAGGGGGGAGTCCCCCATCCCCCCAAGTGAAACTTCGGGCCCAACAAGGAGAGCAGGGAACCCAGATGGCGGAGCTCACGATCCGGCCGGAGGAGATCCGGGACGCGCTGGAGAACTTCGTCCAGTCGTACAAGCCGGACGCGGCCTCGCGCGAGGAGGTCGGCACGGTCACTCTTGCCGGCGACGGCATCGCGAAGGTCGAGGGCCTGCCCTCGGCCATGGCCAACGAACTGCTGAAGTTCGAGGACGGCACCCTCGGTCTCGCGCTCAACCTCGAAGAGCGCGAGATCGGTACCGTCATCCTCGGTGAGTTCAGCGGCGTCGAGGAGGGCCAGCCGGTCACCCGCACCGGAGAGGTCCTGTCCGTCGCCGTCGGCGAGGGCTATCTCGGCCGTGTCGTCGACCCGCTCGGCAACCCGATCGACGGCCTCGGCGAGATCGAGACCACCGGTCGCCGCGCGCTGGAGCTGCAGGCCCCGGGCGTCATGGCCCGTAAGTCGGTGCACGAGCCGATGGAGACCGGCTACAAGGCCGTCGACGCGATGACCCCGATCGGCCGTGGCCAGCGTCAGCTGATCATCGGCGACCGCCAGACCGGCAAGACCGCCCTGGCCGTCGACACGATCATCAACCAGCGCGACAACTGGCGCTCGGGCGACGTGAACAAGCAGGTCCGCTGCATCTACGTCGCCATCGGTCAGAAGGGCTCCACCATCGCCTCCGTGCGTGGTGCGCTCGAAGAGGCCGGCGCCCTGGAGTACACGACCATCGTCGCCGCCCCGGCGTCCGACCCGGCCGGCTTCAAGTACCTCGCGCCGTACACCGGTTCGGCCATCGGCCAGCACTGGATGTACGACGGCAAGCACGTCCTCATCATCTTCGACGACCTCTCCAAGCAGGCCGACGCCTACCGCGCCGTGTCCCTGCTGCTGCGCCGTCCGCCGGGCCGCGAGGCCTACCCGGGTGACGTCTTCTACCTGCACTCCCGTCTGCTGGAGCGCTGCGCGAAGCTCTCCGACGACATGGGCAAGGGCTCGATGACCGGCCTCCCGATCGTCGAGACCAAGGCCAACGACGTGTCGGCGTTCATCCCGACCAACGTCATCTCCATCACCGACGGCCAGTGCTTCCTGGAGTCGGACCTCTTCAACGCCGGTCAGCGCCCCGCGCTGAACGTCGGTATCTCCGTCTCCCGAGTCGGTGGTTCCGCGCAGCACAAGGCGATGAAGCAGGTCTCCGGCCGACTGCGCCTCGACCTCGCCCAGTACCGCGAGCTGGAGGCGTTCGCCGCCTTCGGTTCCGACCTGGACGCCGCGTCGAAGGCCCAGCTGGAGCGCGGTCAGCGACTGGTCGAGCTGCTCAAGCAGCCGCAGTACCAGCCGATGCCCACCGAGGACCAGGTCGTCTCCGTGTGGTCCGCGACCACCGGCAAGATGGACGACGTACCGGTCGAGGACATCCGCCGCTTCGAGAAGGAGCTGCTCGAGTACCTGCACCGCAAGGAGCAGGGCCTCATGACCTCCATCAAGGAGGGCGGCAAGATGTCGGACGACACCCTCACCGCCGCCGCGGACGCGATCGCCGACTTCAAGAAGCAGTTCGAGACCTCGGACGGCAAGCTTCTCGGCGAGGACACTCCGGCCACGGCCAAGTGACGTAAGGAAGGGACCTGACTCATGGGAGCCCAGCTCCGGGTCTACAAGCGTCGCATCCGATCCGTCACCGCGACCAAGAAGATCACCAAGGCGATGGAGATGATCGCCGCCTCGCGCGTCGTCAAGGCGCACCGCAAGGTGCAGGCCTCGACGCCGTACGCGAAGGAACTGACGCGTGCGGTCACGGCGGTCGGTACGGGTTCGAACACCAAGCACCCGCTGACCACCGAGGCCGAGACGCCGACCCGTTCCGCTGTGCTGCTCCTCACGAGCGACCGCGGTCTGGCCGGCGCCTTCAACGCCAACGCCATCAAGGCCGCGGAGCAGTTGACCGCGCGCCTTGAGGCCGAGGGCAAGGAGGTCGACACGTACATCGTCGGCCGCCGCGGTGTCGCCCACTACAACTTCCGTGAGCGCAAGATCGCGGACCAGTGGACCGGCTTCACCGACGAGCCCACGTACGCGGACGCGAAGAAGGTCGCGGCTCCGCTGATCGAGGCCATCGAGAAGGACACGGCGGAAGGCGGCGTGGACGAACTCCACATCGTCTACACCGAGTTCATCTCGATGATGACGCAGACGGCGATCGACAGCCGGCTGCTTCCCCTCAGCCTCGAAGAGGTCGCGGAGGAGGCCGTCCCCCAGGGCGAGATCCTTCCGCTGTACGACTTCGAGCCGTCGGCGGAGGACGTCCTGGACGCCCTGCTGCCGCGGTACGTCGAGAGCCGTATCTACAACGCGCTGCTCCAGTCGGCTGCCTCCAAGCACGCCGCCACCCGCCGCGCGATGAAGTCGGCGACCGACAACGCGGGAGACCTGATCACCACGCTCTCCCGTCTTGCCAACGCGGCCCGCCAGGCCGAAATCACCCAGGAAATCAGCGAGATCGTCGGTGGCTCCGCAGCCCTGGCCGACGCGTCCGCGGGGAGTGAATAGTAATGACGACGACAGTTGAGACGGCCGTTGCCACGGGCCGCGTCGCCCGGGTCATCGGCCCGGTCGTCGACGTGGAGTTCCCCGTCGACGCGATGCCGGAGATCTACAACGCTCTGCACGTCGAGGTGGCCGACCCGGCCCAGGACGGTGCGAAGAAGACGCTGACCCTGGAAGTCGCCCAGCACCTGGGTGAGGGTCTGGTCCGCACCATCTCGATGCAGCCCACCGACGGTCTGGTCCGCCAGGCCCCGGTCACCAACACCGGTGACGGCATCACCGTCCCGGTCGGCGACTTCACCAAGGGCAAGGTGTTCAACACCCTCGGTGAGGTGCTGAACGTCGACGAGCAGTACACGGGCGAGCGCTGGTCCATCCACCGCAAGGCCCCGCGCTTCGACGAGCTCGAGTCGAAGACCGAGATGTTCGAGACCGGCGTCAAGGTCATCGACCTGCTGACCCCGTACGTCAAGGGCGGCAAGATCGGCCTGTTCGGCGGTGCCGGCGTCGGCAAGACGGTGCTCATCCAGGAGATGATCTACCGCGTCGCCAACAACCACGACGGTGTCTCCGTGTTCGCCGGTGTCGGCGAGCGCACCCGTGAGGGCAACGACCTCATCGAGGAGATGGCCGACTCGGGCGTCATCGACAAGACCGCGCTTGTCTTCGGCCAGATGGACGAGCCCCCGGGCACCCGTCTGCGCGTGGCCCTCGCCGGTCTGACCATGGCGGAGTACTTCCGCGATGTGCAGAAGCAGGACGTGCTGTTCTTCATCGACAACATCTTCCGCTTCACGCAGGCCGGTTCCGAGGTCTCGACCCTGCTCGGCCGTATGCCCTCCGCGGTGGGCTACCAGCCGAACCTGGCCGACGAGATGGGTCTCCTCCAGGAGCGCATCACCTCGACCCGCGGTCACTCGATCACCTCGATGCAGGCGATCTACGTCCCCGCGGACGACCTGACCGACCCGGCCCCGGCCACCACCTTCGCCCACCTCGACGCGACGACGGTTCTCTCCCGTCCGATCTCCGAGAAGGGCATCTACCCGGCCGTGGACCCGCTGGACTCCACGTCCCGCATCCTGGACCCGCGCTACATCTCGGCGGAGCACTACAACACCGCGATGCGCGTCAAGACGGTTCTGCAGAAGTACAAGGACCTCCAGGACATCATCGCGATCCTCGGTATCGACGAGCTGGGCGAGGAGGACAAGCTCACCGTCCACCGTGCCCGTCGCGTGGAGCGCTTCCTGTCCCAGAACACCCACGTCGCCAAGCAGTTCACCGGCGTCGACGGGTCGGACGTCCCGCTGGACGAGTCGATCGTGGCCTTCAACTCGATCATCGACGGCGAGTACGACCACTTCCCGGAGCAGGCGTTCTTCCTCTGCGGCGGTATCGAGGACCTGAAGGCGAACGCCAAGGAGCTGGGCGTCTCCTGACCCCGTGCTTCACCTTGAGGGGGTGGGGCGTGTCCCACCCCCTCTTTCACGCCTACTAGAATTGAACCCACACCCGGCACGATCGCCGGGTGGTGACCCGAGGAGCCCACCTTGGCTGCTGAGCTGCATGTCGAGCTCGTCGCCGCGGACCGCCAGATCTGGTCCGGCGAGGCCACCCTGGTCGTCGCGCGCACCACGTCCGGCGACATCGGCGTCATGCCCGGTCACCAGCCGCTGCTCGGTGTGCTGGAGTCGGGCCCGGTGACCATTCGTACGAGCGATGGGGGAACGGTCGTCGCCGCGGTGCACGGCGGTTTCATCTCGTTCGCGGACAACAAGCTGTCGCTGCTCGCCGAGATCGCCGAGCTGTCGGACGAGATCGACGTCCAGCGCGTGGAGCGTGAGCTGGAGCAGGCGAAGGCTGAGGGCGATGCCTCCGCCGAGCGCCGCGCGGACGTCCGACTGCGTGCGGTGGAGACGCGCTGAACCCAGCGTTGACGCGATGACGTGACTCAGCCGCGGCTGGGACCGGAGGAATCCGGCCCCAGCCGCGGCTGAGGCGAATGTGGGTGTTTTTTCCGTTCCGTTACCTAGGAGACGAGGAGGTCGGTGTCGATGGTCCTCGCTCTGACTGTGTGCGGAATCGCTGTCGCCCTTGTGGTGGTGGGTCTGTTCGTCTTCGGCCTGCGCCGCCGACTCATCCAGCGCTCCGGCGGCACCTTCGACTGTTCGCTGCGCTGGGACGTCCCGGAGAAACCCGACACCAACGGCAAGGGCTGGAGCTACGGCGTCGCCCGCTACAACGGCGACCGCATCGAGTGGTACCGCGTCTTCTCCTACGCCTACCGCCCGCGCCGCACCCTGGAACGCTCGGCGATCGAGGTGGCCGGCCGCCGTCTCCCCGAGGGCGAGGAGGAGCTGGCGCTGCTCTCCGACGCCATCATCCTGACCTGTCTGCACCGGGGCACGCGTCTCGAACTCGCGATGAGCGAAGACGCGTTGACCGGTTTCCTCGCGTGGCTTGAGGCAGCCCCGCCCGGACAGCGAGTGAATGTGGCGTAGCCACATTCACTCGCTGGGTGGGGTTCCCCCCGGACGAAGTCTGGGGGAGCGTCAATGTGGCTTAACGGGCCTACTGCAGCCCGCTGCTGACGGCGCTGATCAGCTCGCCGTTGCTGGTGTCACCGCTGAACTCCCAGACGAACGCGCCGCCGAGACCCTGGGACTTGGCCCAGCTCATCTTTCCGGCGATCGTGCTCGGGGTGTCGTAGGACCACCAGTTGCTGCCGCAGTGGGCGTAGGCGGTGCCCGCGATGGTGCCGGTGACCGGGCAGGACGTCTTGAGGACCTTGTAGTCCTCGATGCCCGGCTCGTAGGTGCCGGTCGCCGCGCCCGTGGCGGTGCCGCCGGGGGCGTCCTGGGTGACGCCGGTCCAGCCTCTGCCGTAGAAGCCGATGCCGATCAGGAGCTTGCTCGCCGGGACTCCCTTCGACTTGAACTTGGCGATCGCGTCCGCCGTGGTGAAGCCGGGGGTCGGGATGCCGGTGTAGGTGGTGAGCGGGGAGTGCGGGGCGGTGGGGCCGGTCGCGTTGAAGGCGCCGAAGAAGTCGTACGACATCACGTTGTACCAGTCGACGTACTGGGCCGCGCCCGCGTAGTCCGCGGCGTCGATCTTGCCGCCGGAGGTGGCGTCGGCGGTGACGGCCGAGGTGACGAGGTTGCCGGTGCCGAACTTCGCGCGCAGGGCGGCCATCAGGTTCTTGTAGGCCGCGGCTCCGCTGGAGTCGCAGGAGAGCCCGCAGGCGTTCGGGTACTCCCAGTCGATGTCGATGCCGTCGAAGATGTCGGCCCAGCGCGGGTCCTCGACCAGGTTGTAGCAGGACTGCGCGAACGCGGTCGGGTTGGCCGCCGCCTGCCCGAAGCCGCCGGACCAGGTCCAGCCGCCGAAGGACCACAGGATTTTGAGGTTCGGGTACTTCGCCTTCAGCTCGCGCAGTTGGTTGAAGTTGCCCGCGACCGGCTGGTCCCAGGTGTCGGCGACGCCGCTGACCGACTGGTCGGCGGTGAACGTCTTCTGGTAGTCGGCGTAGGCATCGCCCATCGCGCACTGCCCGTTGGTGACGTTGCCGAAGGCGTAGTTGATGTGCGTGATCTTCGCGGCGGTGCCGGATGTCACCAGGTTCTTGACCTGGTAGTTGCGCGTGTAGGTGTCCCACTCGGGGAGGTACCCGAGCTTGATCGTGCCGGCGGTGGCCGGGGGAGTGGTCGTACCGCCCGTGGTGTGCACGGCGACCGCGCCGCTGACCGGGCCGGTCTGGTCAGCGGTGTCCCGGGCCTGCACGGTGTACGAGTAGTCGGTGCCGGCGGTGAGGCCGGTGTTGGTGTACGACGTCGTCGTCACCGTGGCGACCTTGGTGCCGTCGCGCAGCACGTCGTAGTTCTTGACGCCCTTGTCGTCGGTGGCCGCGCTCCAGGAGAGGTTCACCGAGGTGTCGGTGACGGCGGAGGCGGTGGGGGTGCCGGGTGCGGAGGGTGCCGCGTCACCGGGGACGGTGGTGCCGCCGTCACAACTGCCGCCGTTGAGAAGGCAGTTGGACGGGGAGCCGGATCCCGCCCCGTTGAAGCCGAAGGAGACCGAGGCGCCCGGGGCGATGGTGCCGTTGTAGGACTTGTTCTTCGCGGTCCAGTGGTTCCCGGAGTTGGAGACGTCCGCGTCCCAGGCCGAGGTGACGGACGTACCGGAGGGGAAGTCCCACTCGACCGTCCAGGAACTGATCGCACCGGTACCGGTGTTCTTGACGGTCCACTGACCGCCGAACCCGGTACCCCAGTCGCTGGACTTGGTGAAGGTGGCGGTGGCGGTCGAGGCGGCCTGAGCGGGAGCCGCCAGCCCGACAAGCCCGGCGAGCGGCAGCACGAGGGTCGCGAGACCCGCCGCGACTCTGTGTCTGAAGCGCATGTCGCGCCTCCTATGGGGGAGTTGGGGGGTGCGACTGAGCCTTCGCACCCACAGTCCCGCGAGAATAGGAAGGTCTGGACCACGGGTCAATAGGTCTGGACCACTTCCGGGCAGGCCGACTGAGGTCCCTTCGCACCCGGACGCGTGTACACGGAGGCGAGTGCACTGGCCGCATGGACGACTCCGCATCCGTATCCGTCCGCGAAGCGCGGGCCAACCTGGCGCGACTCCTCGACCACGCGGAAGAGGGGGAGCCGACCGTCATCACGCGCGGTGGCGCCGCGGTGGCGGCGATCGTGCCCATAGAGGAGTACAACGCGCTGGAGGAGGCGGCGGACGAGCTGCTCGCGCGCAAGGCCCTGCGGACTCTCGCCGAGGAAGGCGACGCACCGCGCGCCACCCTCGCGGACGTGCTCGCGGACATCTTCGGCACGTCCGCCGCGGACACGGCGTGAAGTACGCCTTCGAGTTCACGCCCGCGGCCCGGCGCCGGCTCAAGGCCATCGACCGGACGACGGCTCTGCTCATCCTCCACGCCCTCAGCCGGCTTGGTGACGACCCGTACCGCGAGGACGTGGACGTGAGGAAGCTGTCGGGCCACGACAGCCTGTACCGACTGCGCGTCGGCGTCTACCGGATCGCCTGCATGATCGACGACGGCAAGCTCGTCATCCTCGTCGTCGAGGCCGGGCATCGCCGAGAGATCTACCGCCGCCCCTGAACGGCGAGCCGCTCGGGCCGCCGTTCAGCGCTCACCCCCCGGCACCCACAACACGTCCCCCATCTCCTTGTTGGCCGTACGGGCCAGGATGAACAGCAGGTCCGAGAGGCGGTTGAGGTAGGTGGCCGTCAGCGGGTTCATCACCTCGCCGTGTGTCTCCATGGCCGCCCACGTCGACCGCTCCGCACGTCGTACCACCGTGCATGCCTGGTGGAGGAGGGCCGCGCCCGGGGTGCCGCCGGGGAGGATGAAGGAGCGGAGCTTCTCCAGGTGCTCGTTGAAGTGGTCGCAGTCGGCTTCGAGTTTGTCGATGTAGAACTGCTCGACGCGCAGGGGTGGGAACTTCGGGTTCTCGACCACTGGTGTGGAGAGGTCCGCGCCCACGTCGAAGAGGTCGTTCTGGACGCGGACGAGGACCTTGACGATGTCTTCGGCGAGGGCGCCCAGCGCGATCGCCGTGCCGATCGCCGCGTTCGCCTCGTTGGTGTCGGCGTACGCCGAGATGCGGAGATCGGTCTTGGCGACCCTGCTCATGTCGCCGAGGGCGGTGGTGCCCTGGTCGCCGGTCCTGGTGTAGATACGCGTCAGATTGACCATGGGACCAGCGTAGTCAGGGTCGGTCGTGGCTCAACTAGGCCGTACGGGCGGTCGAATGAGCCGTGCCGGTGTGATGTCCGTCAGATGAGACGTGACGCGCATTACTTACCGGTCACACAGCCGCCCACCTTCGCTAGTGTCCGCCGAAGAGCAATACGGATACGCACGGACACACGCTGTTGGCGTTTCAAAGGGGAGTCGCACAGTGGCACGGAAGCTTGCCGTCATCGGCGCCGGACTCATGGGTTCCGGTATCGCCCAGGTCTCCGCGCAGGCGGGCTGGGACGTCGTCCTGCGCGATGTCACCGACGAAGCCCTGAAGCGTGGCACCGACGGCATCAAGGCCTCGTACGACAAGTTCGTGAGCAAGGGGAAGCTGGAGGCGCACGACGCCGACGCGGCCCTCGGCAAGATCACCGCGACCACCGATCTGGACGCCGTCGCCGACGCCGACATCGTCGTCGAGGCCGTCTTCGAGAAGCTGGAAGTCAAGCACGAGATCTTCCGCGCGCTCGACAAGATCACGCGGGACGACGCCGTCCTCGCCTCCAACACCTCCGCCATCCCGATCACGAAGATCGCGGCCGTGACGGAGCGTCCGGAGCGCGTGGTCGGCACGCACTTCTTCTCGCCGGTCCCGATGATGCAGCTCTGTGAACTCGTCCGCGGCTACAAGACGAGCGACGAAACCCTCGCCACCGCGCGGGAGTTCGCCGAGTCGGTCGGCAAGACCTGCATCGTCGTCAACCGTGACGTGGCCGGCTTCGTGACGACCCGTCTCATCTCGGCGCTCGTCGTCGAGGCGGCGAAGCTGTACGAGTCGGGCGTCGCCAGCGCCGAGGACATCGACCTCGCCTGCAAGCTGGGCTTCGGCCACGCGATGGGCCCGCTGGCGACGGCGGACCTCACCGGCGTCGACATCCTGCTGCACGCCACCGGCAACATCTACACCGAGTCACAGGACGAGAAGTTCGCCCCGCCGGAGCTGATGCGCCGAATGGTGGACGCCGGTGACATCGGACGCAAGAGCGGGCAGGGCTTCTACAAGCACTGAAACCGCACAGCACCTCTGAGCCATCACACCCAGGGGTGAATTCGGTATCGGTTCGCTCACAGACGGCAACCTCTCGACACCTCACGCAGTCAGAGGGTGCATCACCTACATCACGGAGTACGCCACCGCACTCACGGGGAGCGCATATGTACATCAGGGGCGACCACGTCGAGCTGGTCGTCGGGGGCCGCCTCGACGTCCGCAGCGCGGCGGACGCCCGTACGGTCCTGCACTCGGCGGTCGACGACGGCGTCGGCGATCTGGTGCTGGACCTGTCCGAGCTCGACTCCTGGGACGCCACCGGCCTCGGCGTCATCATGGGAGCCCACCGACGGGCCGGCCGCTGCGGCCGCCGCCTGGTGCTGCGCGACGTACCGCCGCAGATGCAGCGCCTGCTCGTGGCCACCCGGCTGCACCGCATCCTGGCCATCGAGGGCGGGATCGGGGTCGAGTCGCTTCCCAGAGTGTGACGATTCCGCCGCGCACAATCCTCATGAGACTGTGACGTCTCGGACGGCGCGGTACCCCGGTCTGTCGTAGATACTGTGCGAAGGTTTAGGGTTCGGTCGCCCGCTGCCAGACAACCCTTCGAGCGGGCCCGGACCAGAAGCGACAGCGCGGTGTGCAGCAAGGCCGGGAGGGGCCTGGGCCGTTATGGCCCGCACACGACGCTTTTGGGGGGCTTGGACCTATGGACCCGATCGACCGGGGACCCGAGGAGTACGGCCATGACACCGGCGACACGTCGTCGCGTCAGCGTCCGCCCCGGGAACCCCTGACAACCGACTTCGGCCAGCACACACCCGCACTCGCCCGCACCGTGCAGGTGGTCACCGGCGACTTCCTGCTCACCGTCAACCCGGTCGACGGCAGCGAGATCGAGGCCTGCCCGCCCGGACAGCGGCCCGGCCGGCCCGCGAAGCGCTCCGCCGCCGAGCGCGCCGAGACCGCCCGCGCCGCCAAGCCGCCCGTACCGCCGGGCCTGAACCGGCCCACACCACCGCTCCTGGAACGCCAGGACGAGCGCGAGCGTCTGGTACGGCTGCTCGCCCGCGGCCGTTCCGTGCGCCTCACCGGCCCCGGGGGCTCGGGTCGCACCAGCCTGCTGGACCTCGTCGCCGAGGACTGCCTGGACCTCGCCCCCGACGGCGTGGTCCGCCTCACCGGCTTCCACCGCACGGCCACCGACCTCCTGCACGACCTCTTCCACGCCGTGTACGACGCCCCGCTGTACCGGCCGGACCGAGACGAGCTGCTCGCCCTGACCCGGGAGATCGGCGCGGTCGTCGTCCTCGACGACATCGAGTTCGGCGGTGCCGCCCTGGAGGAACTCCTCGACGCGACCCCCGAGTGCGCCTTCCTGATCGCCGCGACCCCGGAGGTCCCGGCACCGGCCGCCGACTCCGTCATCGAGGAGGTCTTCCTCGGCGGTCTGCAGCGGGCGGGCGCCGTGGAGGTCCTGGAACGCACGGTGGGCCGCATCCTCACCGAGGAGGAGGCGAACTGGGCGGGCGACCTCTACTTCGAGTCCGAGGGCCTGCCCCTGCGCTTCGTCCAGGCCGGCGCCCTGCTCCGGCAGCGCGACGAACTGCGCGTCGGCACCAGTGCCGTCGAGGAGTTCGGCGTCTTCCAGGACGCGCCCCCGGCCGACGTACCCTTCGACGCGCCCGTCGCCTCCGACCCGGCCGACGAGATACCGCTGCCGTCCCTCGGCGAGGCCGCCGCGCCCGCTCCACTGCTCGCCTCCCGGCTCAGCACCTCGGCCCGCGCCACCCTGCGCTTCGCGGTCGCGCTCGACGGCGAGGTGCCGCACCAGGCGCATCTGCCCGCGCTCGTCGGCGACACCCACGCGGACGCCGCCCTCGGTGAA
Source organism: Streptomyces sp. NPDC005492 (assembly GCF_040605995.1). Classification (NCBI taxonomy): domain Bacteria; kingdom Bacillati; phylum Actinomycetota; class Actinomycetes; order Kitasatosporales; family Streptomycetaceae; genus Streptomyces; species Streptomyces sp. NPDC005492. The sequence goes on along the minus strand of NZ_JBEXDX010000030.1, from coordinate 67,637 downwards.
CTCGCGGGCTGCGGACTGGTCTCCCCGGTCGGCTCCCGCTACCGGCTCGCGGCCGGCGTCCAGACCCAGTTGGAGGCCGCCGGATACGACGACGAGGTCGACTCCGGTACCCTCGTCGCCGCCCTGCACTACTCCTGGTGGGCCGGGCACCCCTCGGTCACACCCGAGCGCGTCTGCGCCGAGGCGGACGCCCTGCTCGCCGCGCTCGTCGCCCTCCTGCCGGCGACGACCCCGCCGGGCGAGGGCGAGGAGAGCGCCACCGTCGAACTCGCCCGCACGGCAGCCCCCGCGTTCGCCGCCGGACTGCACTGGAGCGCCTGGGAGCGGGTGCTGCGGGCCGGCTCCGAGGCCGCCCAGCTCGCCGGCAATGTCGGCGAACAGGCCTATTTCCACCACGAGTTGGGCGTCCTCGCGCTGTGCGACGGCGACCTCGACCGGGCCCGGGCCGAGCTGGAGTCCTCCCTCGCGCTGCGCGAGGCCGCCGCCGACAAGCGCGGTACCGTCGCCGGCCGCCGCGCCCTCGCCCTGGTCGCCGACCGCTCCGGCATCCCCCTGGGCCTCGCTGCCGCGGCCGGCGACGAGGTGCCCGACGCGCGCTACGAGGAGTCCGCCTCACCGCCCGGCGGCACACCGGCGCCCTTCCCGCCGCTCCAGCCGCCCGGCGACACCTACACCCTCGTCTCCCACCAGCCCTCGACCCCGACGCCCCACAACAAGGCGCGGGGCGGTCTGCGCGGTTACGCCCGGCGCAACCTCGTCGCGGCCGGCGCGGGTGTCCTGCTCGCCGCCGTCCTCGGCACGGTCGTCACCCTGGGCGCCACGTCCAACAACAACGCCGACAACCCGTCCGACAAGGTCGGCGTCAACCCGTCCGCCAGCCAGGGCACCGGCGACGACAGCCTCGGCGCCGACAAGGCGAAGAAGGACGACGGCACCGACACCGGCACGGTCACCAGCAGCCCGACCGACCCGGGCCCGGACGGCACCTACGGCACGTCCGACGACCCGACGCCCACGGACGGCGGCGGGCAGCCCTCGGACAACCCGAGCGGGACGAGCGGTTCGGGGCACACGTCGCCGTCGCCGTCCAAGCCGACGACGAGCAAGCCGACGTCGCCGAAGCCGACCACGTCGGAGCCGACGACTCCGAGCAGCCCTCCGCCGACCACCACTCCGCCGACGGACACCACGTCACCGTCGCCCTCGGTCACGTCCAGCGCCCCGTCCACAGAAACCTCCGCGAGCGGCGCGGCCTCCTCCAGTGCCCCCGTGGAGACGACCGGTTCGGCCGCGCCCCAGAGCAGCAGCGCGGCCGCGGACACCGTGATCTGACACTCCGTACGACACGAAAGGGCCGGCTCCGATGATCGGAACCGGCCCTTTTCGTCGTAGTGAAGTCCGTGCGAAGTCCGTGTCGGTCAGAACAGGCGCAGCTTGTCGTCCTCGATGCCGCGCAGGGCGTCGTAGTCCAGGACCGTGCAGCCGATGCCGCGGTCGGTGGCGAGGACGCGGGCCTGGGGCTTGATCTCCTGGGCGGCGAAGATGCCGCGGACCGGGGCGAGATGCGGGTCGCGGTTCAACAGCTCCAGATAGCGCGTGAGTTGCTCCACGCCATCGATCTCACCGCGCCGCTTGATCTCGATCGCGACGGTCTGGCCGTCGGCGTCCCGGCACAGGATGTCGACCGGGCCGATGGCCGTCATGTACTCGCGGCGGATCAGCGTGTAGCCGTCGCCGAGGGTGTCGATGCGGTCGGCGAGCAGCTCCTGGAGGTGCGCTTCCACGCCGTCCTTGATCAGGCCGGGGTCCACGCCGAGTTCGTGGGAGGAGTCGTGCAGGATCTCCTCCATCGTGATGATGAGCTTCTCGCCCGCCTTGTTGATGACGGTCCAGAGGCCGACGGCGCCCTCGGGGAAGTCCCCGGACTCCTCCTTCAGCGTGCAGGGCGGCGACATCCAGTTCAGGGGCTTGTAGGCCCGGTCGTCCGCGTGGATCGAGACGCTGCCGTCCACCTTCACCAGGATGAGACGGGGGGCGGAGGGGAGGTGGGCGGTGAGCCGGCCCGCGTAGTCCACGGAACACCGGGCAATGACGAGACGCATGGTCGGCAACGCTACTCGACGGGCGTGGGTGCACGCGATTCGCCCTGGAAGACCCGTGACGCCCCTTGTTCATTCATGGCCGATTGTGGGCCTATTGGGATTCCCCTATGTACGCATTCTCCTGGTGCCGCCCCCCTCAGTTGCCTACCGTATAAACGGGAGGTCGCGAGGCGTGTACGCAGCGTGTTCGTAATCGCGGACTCCCTTATCTGTCCGGCAACCCCCGGGTGTTGGGGGTGCGAGAGGAGAACCCATGTCGCTCGACGTCTCACCGGCCCTACTCGAAAAGGCCGAGCGAGGCGAGGTCGACGAAGCGGAATTCGTCGACTGCGTCCGGACCTCCCTGCCTTACGCATGGGAGATGATCAGCTCCCTGGTGGCTCAGCTGAAGGTCGACGGCGGTGCGTTCGCCGACAACCAGACGCCGCCGCCGGACGAGCAGGCACGCGGTCAGTTGCTGCGTGCGCTCGCGAGTGACGCGATACGCGGCGCGCTGCAGCGGCACTTCGGTGTGCGGCTGGCCTTCCAGAACTGCCACCGGGTGGCGGTGTTCCCGTTGGACGGCTCGGTCGACGAGACGCTGACCCGCTTCACCTCGGTGCGCAGTCAACTGCTGAACCAGTCCCCGGAGTTCAGGGACTGCTGACGCGGCGGTGGCGCACTGCTTGCCGCTCCGTACGCGGGAGGTGCTTCTGTACTGGGGCGGCAAGCACCCCGCGGTTCGGTCAGCCGAGGTGGGGGAGCACCTCGGCGCCGAGCCGCCGTACGTTCTCCTCGGTCGCCGCGAGGTCTCCGGACCCCTCGACGAGCAGCGCGAAGCGGGAGATGCCGGTCCGCTCGGAGGTCGCCGCGAGCCGGTCGACGCACAGCCGCGGGGTGCCCACCGGGTGCAGCCCGCAAAGGAGTTCGGTGTACGCCAGCGGGTCGCGCATCCGGCGCTCGCGGTCGTCCACGGTGACATGGGCGTCCAGTCCCTGCTTCAGCCAGCCCGGCATCGCCTTCACGAGCGCCTCCACGGCGTCGGCACGCCGGTCCGCGATCTGGCAGACCCCGGCCGACACATGGGCCGCGCCGCGGATCTCCTCCTCCGGCCGCCCGGCCGCCCGCGCCAACTTCCGCCACACGGCGACCATCTCGGCCTTCTCCTCGTCCCCGACATGCATGCCGAGCAGCATCGGCAGACCCCGCTCGGCCGCCAGCCGCACACTCGCGGGCGAGGTGCAGGCGACGACGACCTCGGGGCCCGGCCCGTCCGACAGCGCCTCCGACGGCCTTGGTACGACGGGGACTTCACGGAACGCGAAGCGGTCCCCGGTGCCCGCGACCGAGGGCTCGCGCAGCCAGCGCATCAGCAGATCGAGCGATTCCGGGAACCCCTGTTCGTACGCGGCCAGGCCCGAACCGAACACCTCCAGGTCGACCCACGGCCCGCCGCGCCCCACGCCCAGCGAGAAGCGTCCGCCGCTCGTCACATGCAGCAGGGCGGCCTGCTCGCCGAGGGCGACCGGATGGACGGTCGGCAGCACGCTGACCGCGGTGCCGATCCGGATGCGCCGGGTGCGGCCCAGCAGCAGGGCGGCCAGGGTGACCGCGGAGGGGCAGGTGCCGTAGGGCACGAAGTGGTGTTCGGCCAGCCAGGCCGTGTCCAGGCCCGCTTCCTCCGCGACCTCCACCGAGCGGACCGCTCGGTGGAGCGCCTCCCCCTGGCCCTGCCCCGGGAACTGGGCCGCCAACACAAAACTTCCGACGCGCATCGCATTTCCTGCTTCCTTGGCTCCGGCTCGGAGCTCCCCCACCGGGCATAACCGTCCGACACGTGCCGAGGACACGGTCTGGCGGAGAGATTTGCGGATTGTCTTCAGAATGGGCGGCCCGGAGGGGGACTTGTGCGGCTTGGCGCCCTTCGCGTACCCGTGTCCGGGGCACGTACGCTGGACACAGCCCTTGCCTCCTGTATAGCCCCGTGAGGTGTTCTGTGTCCCCGCGTCGCAACCGACCCAAGGAGTCCGGTTCCTCCGGCCAGAGCGCCGACGGCGACCGCTCCGGTCGTTACGGCGGCTGGCAGTCCACGGAGCACTGGCAGGGCGAGGAGTGGAGCGTGCGCCATGTCGCCGGGGCGAGCGCGGAGGGCAAGACGTACCGCTGTCCCGGCTGCGACCAGCAGATCCCCTCCGCCGTCCCGCACGTCGTGGCCTGGCCGGAGCACGCGGGCGTGGACGACCGCCGCCACTGGCACAAGGCGTGCTGGAACGCGAAGGACCGCCGCACCACACGGGTGCAGCGGTCCAGGAACGCGCCGAGGTTCTGAGGGCCCTACGGCCTACACGTCCCGCTTCTCCAGCAGTGCGACGGCGCTCGCGAACGCGACGGCCGTCGCCCCCACGATGATCCACAGCGGGTCCCAGCCGCTCGGGCCGGACTCGGTGAGGGAGTTGGAGTAGAAGACGCTGAGCTGGTTCGGGATCGAGTACTCGAACAGCGCCTGACGCGTGCTCTCCAGGGACTGCGAGAACATGAACAGCGCGATGACCAGCGGGGCGAGCACCGCGCCGATCATGATGGTGATCGCGCCCGCCGAGTGCCGGATGATCGAGCCGATGATCAGCGACAGCAGTCCGAGCAGCGCGATGTAGAGGGAGATGCCGACGGTTCCCTTCAGCCATTCGCCGGCGGACGGGTCCTTGGCACCGTTGCCCTTCAGCAGCGAGACGTCCACGAAGGCGACGAACGTCACGGCCACCAGCGTGACCCCGAAGGCGACCGCGAAGAACACGATCGACTTCGCCGCGAGGACGCGGACCCGGCTGGGGCAGGCGGTCATCGTGGTGCGGATCATGCCGGTGCCGTACTCGGAGGCGGTGGTCAGCACGCCGAGCGTGATGATGCACATGACGCCGAGCAGCAGCCCGAAGAAGCCGAAGGAGAGCGGGTTCTCGTCGTGCAGTTCGGACGAGGAGTTGCTGACCACGACGGCGGCGAGCACTCCGATGCCGACGACGAGCACCACGAACACACCGAGCGTCCAGAGCGTCGAACGCACCGACTTGATCTTCGTCCACTCGGAGGCGAGCGCATGCCCGAGATGCGTGCGCACCACCGGGATCGGCGAGGTGTACCCGCCGTACGAAGGACCGGCCGCCGCCTGCCAGTTGGGCGCGGCTGCCTGCGGCATCGGGGGCTGGGGCGTACTCATCGGGCGTCCTCGGGCTTGGTCAGGTCGGCGGGGGAGGGGGCGGAGGGCTGCGCAGGGGCGGCGTCCACCGCCGGCGCCGAGGCGGCCTGAGGCGGCTGAGCCGCCGTCTGCGGGGCCTGGGGCGCCGGAGGCCCGTACGGGCCCGGCATCGCCCCGCCGGGCGCCGCAGGGGCGCCGTACGGGTTGGGGGTGCCGTAAGGATTCGCCGGGGGCTGCTGCCCCATCGCGAACGGCTGCCCGCCCTGCTGCGGCGACGGCGGGGCGTACCAGCCCGGCTGGCCCTGGCCCGGTACCGGCATGGGCGGCTGCGTGCCCGGCGGCAGCGGCTGCATGAGACCGGACTTCTGGTCGGTGGTCGAGCGGTAGTCGACCGCGCCCTGCGTCATCCGCATGTACGCCTCCTCCAGCGAGGCCTGATGCGGGGACAGCTCCCACAGTCGTACGTCCGTGTCGTGCGCGATGTCGCTGATGCGCGGCAGCGGCAGTCCCGTCACCCGCAGCCCGCCGTCCTGCTCGGGCATGACGTGCCCGCCCGCCTCGGTCAGCGCGGACGTCAGCTTCTCGCGCAACTGCGGCTCGCTGTCGGGGGTGCGCACGCGCGCGAAGTCGGCGGAGTTCGCCGAGATGAAGTCCCGGACGCTCATGTCCGAGAGCAACTGCCCGCGCCCGATGACGATCAGATGGTCCGCCGTCACCGCCATCTCGCTCATCAGGTGCGAGGAGACGAAGACGGTACGACCCTCCGCCGCGAGCGCCTTCATCAGGTTCCGCACCCAGAGGATGCCCTCGGGGTCGAGGCCGTTGACCGGCTCGTCGAACAGCAGCACCTGCGGGTCGCCGAGCAGCGCGGCGGCGATGCCGAGCCGCTGCCCCATGCCCAGCGAGAAGCCCTTGGAGCGCTTTCTGGCCACGTCCTGGAGGCCCACCACCCCGAGCACCTCGTCCACCCGGCGGGCCGGGATGCCCGAGAGCTGGGCCAGGCTCAGCAGGTGGTTGCGGGCGTGCCGGCCGCCGTGCACGGCCTTGGCGTCGAGCAGGGCGCCGACCTGTCTGGGGGCGTTCGGCAGCTTGCGGTAGGGGAAGCCACCGATCGTCACCTGGCCCGACGTGGGATTGTCCAGGCCGAGGATCATGCGCATCGTCGTCGACTTGCCCGAGCCGTTGGGTCCGAGGAAGCCGGTGACGGCGCCGGGCCGCACCTGGAAGGAAAGGTTGTACACGGCGGTCTTGTCGCCGTAGCGCTTGGTCAGGCCGACAGCCTCGATCATGCTCCGCACCCATCGAAAGGACAGCAGGGCACACGCCCCCGTAAGGGTTAGGAGGATATCGGGGCGCTGACGGTTCCGCCCAAAGGAAAGTAAAGCCTCGGCCGTGGCTACGCGTCCCGCCGCTTCAGCAGCACATAGGCACCGAGCAGCGCCGCCGCCACCCACAGGGCCATGATGCCGAGCCCGCCCCAGGGTCCGTACGGCGTGGAGTCGTCGACCGGCGTGACCACCTGCATGATCTTGCTGCCGGCCTGGTCGGGCAGGTAGCGGCCGATCTTCTTGGTCGCGGAGACGTTGCCGAGGATGTTGGAGATCAGGAAGAAGAACGGCATCAGGATGCCCAGCGACAGCATCGGCGAGCGCAGCATGGAGGCGACGCCCATGGAGAACATCGCGATCAGGGTCATGTAGAGCCCGCCGCCGATCACCGCGCGCAGCACGCCAGGGTCGCCGATCTCCGCCCGGTGCGAGCCGAGCATCGCCTGCCCGAGGAAGAACGTGACGAAGCTCGTCACCAGCCCGACGACGAGACAGAGCCCGGTCGCCACCACGATCTTGCCGAACAGGAAGGTGCCGCGCTGCGGGACCGCCGCCAGGGAGGTGCGGATCATGCCGGTGCTGTACTCGTTCGACACGACGAGCACCCCGAACACGATCATCGCGAGCTGCCCGAGACTCATCCCGGCGAAGCTGATGAACGTCGGGTCGAAGGACAGCTTGTCCTTGGCGCTCATGTCGTCGAACTGGCTCTTCGACAGCGCCGAGATCAGCATGCCGAGCGCGATCGTCACCACCAGGGCGAGCGAGAGCGTCCACACCGTCGACGCGACGGAGCGGATCTTGGTCCACTCCGACCGGATGACCTGGGTCGCCGCCATGCTCAGCCCCTCTTCCAGCCGTCGCCCCAGCCCTGCTGTCCGGCAGGTGCCGCGAGGGGCGCGGGGGATGTGTCGGAATGCGCGTGGTACTCCACCGACTCCGCGGTCAACTGCATGAACGCCTCCTCCAGGGAGGCCTGTTGGGGACTCAGCTCGTGCAGCACGAGCTGGTGCTGTGCGGCCAGCTCACCGATCTGCTCGGACTTGCCCCCGTCGACCTCGAGCGCTCCGCTGCCGCTCTCGACGACGGTGATCCCGTTCTGGTGCAGCACGTCGAGCAGCCGCTCGCGCTGCGGGGTGCGGATCCGGACGTAGGACCGCGAGTTCTGCTGGATGAAGTCCGCCATGGTGGTGTCGGCGAGGAGCCGGCCCTGGCCGATGACGACGAGGTGATCGGCCGTCAGCGCCATCTCGCTCATCAGGTGCGAGGAGACGAAGACCGTACGGCCTTGCCCGGCAAGGGACTTCATCAGGTTGCGGATCCAGTGGATGCCCTCGGGGTCGAGTCCGTTGACCGGTTCGTCGAACATCAAAATCCGCGGGTCGCCGAGCAGCGCGCCCGCGATGCCGAGCCGCTGTCCCATGCCGAGCGAGAACCCCTTGGCCTTCTTCTTCGCCACGGAGGTCAGACCGACGGTGTCGAGCACCTCGTGCACCCGGGCCTTGGGGATGCCGTTGCTCTGCGCGAGGCACAGGAGATGGTTGAAGGCGCTGCGCCCGCCGTGCATGGCCTTCGCGTCGAGGAGGGCGCCGATGTACGTCAGCGGGTCCTTGAGCCGGTCGTAGTGCTGGCCGTCGATGCGTACGTCACCCGCGGTCGGCCGGTCGAGTCCGAGCATCATGCGCATCGTCGTCGACTTGCCGGCGCCGTTCGGGCCGAGGAAGCCCGTGACGATGCCGGGTCTGACGGTGAAGGTGAGATTGTTGACCGCGACCTTCTCGCCGTACCGCTTCGTCAGCCCCTCAAGCTCGATCATGCGGCCACGCTAAGACGGCCGTTCGGCGGATGCCACCCGAACGGGCAAACAGAGTCCGACGCCGCAGGCAACAACGGTGAACGCCGTCGCCCAGGCGAACGCGTGCGGGAAGGCCGTGCGGCCGTGCCCGTGGGCGAGGATCGTCGCCAGTACGGCGGTGAACAGCGCGGTGCGCGGCCCGAGCCGGTCGGTCAGCACCGAGGAGATGGTGAAGGCGCGGTCCCGGAACAGCCGTAGGTCCCGCGACCCGGTCGAGGACCGCACCCTCGCCGAGATCGTCGACGACGTTTACCTGCCGCTGGTAGGCCGTGTCCGCGAGGTCACGCCTGCCTCGCGGCGCCCGGCACGCACTGCCGCCGCACCGGACCCGGACCCGAGTGCGACCCGTACGCAGAGCAGGGCCCCGCACGCCGAGAGCACGCATCGTCCGTGACACCTGCCGCTTCCGCGGCGGGCGCCGGGCCGGGTGGACGACGGGAATATGACGGCCGGACACGGCTGAGGCCCGCACCTCCGGGGGAGACGGTGCGGGCCTCAGGTCGCGCTGTTCGTTACCGGGACTGCTGAGCCGGAACCCCGCGGGAGATGGGCTCGTCCTCGACCGGGGAGCTCGCGGCGGCCACCGCGGCGCCGGTGAGCGTGGCGAGCATCTCGCGCACGTTCGTCAGCTGGGCGTTGATCGAGTCGCGACGGTTCGTCAGAGCCGCCAGCTCGCGCTCGGACTCCGAACGGATGCGGTCCGCCTTGGCGTTCGCGTCGGCCACGATGTCCTCGGCCTGGCGCTGAGCCGTCTCCACCGTCTGGCGGGCGCGGCGCTCAGCGTCCGTGCGCAGCTTCTCGGCCTCCAGGCGGAGCTGCTCCGCGCGGTGCTCGATCTCCGCGAGACGCTTCTCGGCCTTCTGCTGACGCGACGCCAGATCGCGCTCGGACTGCTCGCGGCGCTTGGCGAGGTTCGTCTCGAAGTCGGCGGCGGCCTGCGCGGCCTTGGCGCGGGTCTCCTCGAAGAGGGCGTCGGCCTCCTCGCGCTTCGACTGCGCGTCCTTCTGCGCCTCGCCGCGCAACTGGGAAGCGTCGCTCTTGGCCTTCTCGACGATCCGGACGCCCTCGTCCTCCGCCTTGGCCTTGCGCTCCGCAGCGAACGATTCTGCGTCGTTGCGGACCTGCTGGGCCGCGGACTCCGCGAGTTCACGGTGCTGCTCGGCCGCGCGGCGCGCCTCCTCGCGCAGATCCTTGGCCTCTTCCTCGGCGAGGCGGAGGATCTTCTCGACACGCGCGCCGAGACCGGCGTACGACGGCTCGGCGTCGCTTACCTGCGCCTGGGCGTTCTGCGTTTCGAGGTGGAGCTCCTCGATGCGCTTCTCGAGTGCGGTGATACGGGCCAGAGCGCTGTCACGGTCGGAGACGAGCTTCGAGATGCGTTCGTCCACCTGAGCGCGGTCGTATCCACGCCGCACAAGCTCGAAGCCGTAGGGGGAAGTGTCGCTCATGGGGTTCCTGTCGAATGAGACCGGTGAGGTGATAGGTGGAATCCTAGGGGCCGAAGCGGTGTGTCATCGAGCGGATGCGTGTTTGATCTGGAGAATGACACCCCTTTTGAGTGGCTAACCGTCGGACCGCTTGCCAAAATCTTGGCCAAAGGCCCCAGAACGCCCCGAACCTCACAGGGTCTCCCCAGGGTCTGACTAGCCTTCAACCGACTTGCCACCCGAACGGGTTGCGCCCGCCGCCGCTCCGGCCTTGACCCCGCCGTCCTTGGCCGCCGTGGGGGCCTCGAAAGACTCCAACGCCTCAAGGACGTCCTGGACACGGGAGATCTCGGCATTGATGTCCTCGCGCCGGCGGACCAGCACGTCGAGTTCGCGCTTGCCCTCCTCGACCGTGCGCCGGGCCTCGCGGATCGCCTCCGCCTTCAGCTCCTCGGCCTCACGGATGAGCGTGGACTTCTTCTGCTCGGCCTCCTTGAGGAGACCCTCGGCCTTCTTCACGGCGGCGATACGGACCTTGCCCGCCTCGGAGTTGGCCTCCGAGACCAGCTCCTTGGCCTTCATCTGCGCCTTGCCGAGCTGCTCCTCCGCGGCCTTGATGAGCGCGTCGCAGCGGTCGCCGGCCGCCCTCATCGTCTCCGCGGACTCACGGCGGGCCCGCTCGTGCAGATTCTCGATCTCGGCCGTGATGCGCTCGCGCAGCTCCTCCGAGCGCTCCCTTATGGCGGTCGCGTCCCGGCGGGCGCCGACCAGCAGCTCGTCCGCGTCCGCCCGGGCCCGCTCCACCAGCGAGTTGCCCTCGACCGTCCCCTCGGACACCAGCCGCTCGGCCTCGTTTCGGGCCGCGCCGACCATGGAGTCGGCCTGCGCCTCGGCGTCCGCCGTCGTCTTCTGCGCCTGCTGCTGCGCCTCGCTGAGCAGCTTGTCGGCCTCCGCCGCGGTCTCCGTGATGAGGGTGTCGACCTGCTCGGCGACGTCCGAGCGGCGTTTGTTGGCCTCCTTGCGGGCCTCGTCCAGCGTCCGCTCGGACTCCTCGCGGGCCGCCGCGGTGACCCGCTCGGCCTCCGCCTCCGCCTCCGCCTTGAGGCGCGCGGACTCGGCGCGGATCCGCTCGGCGTGCTGCTGCGCGGACCCCACCGTCTCGGCTGCCTCGGCACGCAGCCGCTCCGCGTCCCCGGTCGCGTCCGAGATGAGCTTCTCGGCCTTGGCCACGGACTCCGCGCGCACCCGCTCGGCCTCGTTGGCCGTCTCCGTCTGGAGCCGCTCGGCCTCCGCCGTCACCTCGGTGATGAGGGTGTCGGCCTGCGTCGCCGCGTCCGAACGGATGCGGTTGGCGTCCTCGCGGGCGTCCGCCCGGGCCCGCGCCGCGTCCTGGTCGGCCTTCGCGATCGCGTCCGACGCCTCCGTGCGCACCTGCTGGGCGTGCTCGGCGGCCTCCGAGCGCAGCCGCTCGGCCTCCGCGATGGCGTCCGAAACGGTGCGCTCCGCAAGGGCCTTGGCGGCCTCCGTCTCCTCGCTCGCCCGGCGCCTGAGGCGGCCCGCGTCCTCGGTGGCCCGCTCCCGCTCGCTGTAGGCGTCGGCGCGGACCCGGTCCGCCTCCTCCTGTGCCTCGCGCCGGGTACGGTCCGCCGCGTGCTCGGCGGCCGACCTGAGGCCCTGGATGTCCTCCTGGGCCTGCTCGTGCAGCCCGGCGACGGAGTCCCGCACCTGCTGGGCGTGGAGCTCGGCGCCCGACACCATCTCGGTGGCGCGCCGGTCGGCCTCCTCGACCAGCCGAACCGCCTCGGCCTGGGCCTCCTCCACGCGGGTGCGCGCCGAGGCCAGCAGCTCCTCGCTCTGCTCGCGAGCCCGCTCGCGCTCCTGCCCGGCCTCCTCACGGGCCGACCCGAGCAGCTCCTCGGCCTCCCGGCGACGCCGTACGGCCTCCTCCTGGGCGGCGGCCAGCGTCTCCGACGCCTCCGTCGCCAGCCGCTCGGCGGCAGCCTGCGCCTCCGCGCGGACCCGGTCGGCGGTGTCCTGTGCCTCGGTCTTGAGCCGCTCGGCCTCGGCGGACGCCTCGGACCGCAGCCGTACGGCGATGGCCTCGCCCTCGGCGCGGGAGGCGGACGCGTCGGCGGCTGCCTCGTTGCGCAGCCGGTCGGCCTCCGTCTCGGCCTGCGTCTGGAGGGAGCGGATGCGCTCGGCGGCCTCGCCGCGCAGGCGTTCGGTCTCCTCGGCGGCCTCGCGGCGGATCCGCTCGGCCTCCTCGCGGGCGTCGGTGAGCGCCTGCTCGGCCGCGGCGAGCCGCTCCTCGGCCTCCGAGTGCAGCCGCGCCAGGCCCTGGGCGGCCTCCGCGCGGCGGGCCTCTATGGCCCGCTCGGTCTCCTCGCGCAGCTCGCGCGCGGCCTGTTCGGCGTCGGCCTTGATGCCCTCGGACTGCTCGACGACCTCCGCGCGGTGCCGCTCGGCCTCCTTGCGGGTGCGGTCGAGGGTCTCCTCGGCCTGCCGGCGCAGCGTGGTGGCCCGCTCGATGGCCTCGGTGCGGACCTTCTCGCTGTCCGCGGTGGCGGTCTGGCGCAGCTCGTCGGCGTCCGCCCGGGCCTTGGACAGCAGCTCCTCGGCGGTCCTGGCCGCCTCCTCGATCTGCTGGACGGCCTCGCGGCGGGCCTCGGCGCGGATGCGCTCGCCCTCGCCGACCGCGTCGGCGCGCAGTTGCTCGGCCTCGCCGCGCAGCCGCCGGGCCTCCTCCTGGAGCTCGACCGTCTTGGCCCGGTACTCCTTGGTGTCGTCCTTCGCCGCGCCCTTGAGCCCCTCGGCGATGTCGTGCGCCTGGGCGCGCAGCCGGTCGGCCTCGGCCTCCGCCTCGGAGCGGATCCGCTCGGCCTCCTCGGTGGCGGCCTTGGTGGTGTTCTTGGCCTCCTCGGACGCCTTGTCGAGGACTTCCTCGGCGGTACGGGCGGCCTTGGCGAGTTGGGAGGCGGTCTCCTCGGCGGTGAGGCTCCGGGCGTTCTCCTCGGCCTCCGCGATGATCTTGTCGGCCTTGGCCTGGGCGTCCGCGACGATCTGCTCGGCGTCCGACTTGGTGGTCTCGGCCTCTTTGGTGGCCTCCGTGACCAGCCGCGCGACCTGCTCCTTCGCCGTACGGGTGCGCTGCTCGTTGGCCGACTCGGCACTGGCGAGGGCCTTGGCCGCGGCCTCCTTGGCCTCGGTGAGGACCTTCTCGGCCTCGATGCGCGCCTCGCGCAGTGAGGTTTCGGCCTCCGCCATGCGCGCTTCGGCGGCCCGGCTCAGCTCGGTGGCCTGACGGCGGGCGGAATCCGACTCGTTGACCGTGGAGCTGCGGAGCTGCTCGGCGTGGTCGGTGGCCTCCTGGGCCTGCGTGGAGGCCGCGTTGAGCAGTCGCTCGGCGTCCGTGCGGGCGCGGCGCAGGAGTTGCTCGGCCTCCGCGCGGGCCGCTTCGGCGTCCATCTCCAGCCGCTGCCGGGCCTCGGCGGCGACCCGCTCGGCCTCGGCGCGGGCGGCGGCCAGGGCCTGCTCGGCCTCGGCCCGGGACTCCTCCACCAGACGGCGGGCCTGGGACTCGGAGCGGGCGCGCAGATTCTCCGCCCACGCCACGTTCTCGTTGACGTGCGACTCGACGTTCTGCCGGCGCTCCGCCAGCTCCTGGTCGAGCTGCTGGCGCCGGGTCACCGCCTCCTGGTGCAGCTCCGCCTGGAGGCGCGCGGCCTGCTCGGCGTGCTCCTGGAGGATGCGCTGGGTCTGAGCGCGGGCCTGGCTCAGCTCCCGCTCGGCGTCCTGCCGCAGCTGGTCGGCCTGGACCTGGGCATTACGAAGCATCTGCTCGGCCTGATAGCCGATGTCACCGCCGTCGTAAGCCGGCCGGGACATGAGGGTGCGGCGCGCCTCGTGCAGCTTGGCGCGCAGCACCTCGACCTGGTAGCCGAGGTCCTCGGCATGCTGGATCGCCTTTTCCCGCTCGGTCTTCAGCCGCTCCATCTCGGCCTCGAACCGAGAGAGGTGGTCGACGTCAGCCGCCGGCTCTCGCTCCTGGCGTTCGTAGCCCCGCACTGCGCGGTCCCATCCGTCCCCTGGTCGCGGTTTACTCCAACGAGCGCCGTCCATCCGCCGGACGGTGCTCCCGGGGAATGGTGTCAGATCAACGGCGGAGCACGGGCTGCTGCCCCGACGCTCGCCCCCCGAAACCGGACCCCGGCATGCGGTCGCCCTGGTTGCGAGCGACGACCGACCCCAACCCTACCGGCCCATATGTACGAGGGTCAGTGCTCAGGTGACTCAACAGGCGCCGAAGTGACCAGTTCTGTCAGTACGCCATGGCAATCCTTTGGATGCAGGAACGTGATCCGCGACCCCATGGAACCGATCCGGGGCTCGTCGTACAGAACGCGTACGCCCTTCCCCCGGATGTCCGCGGAGTCCGCGTCGACGTCCGCCGTACCGAAGGCGATGTGGTGGACCCCCTCCCCGTTCTTGGCCAGCCACTTGCCCACGGCGGAGTCCTCGCGGGTGGGTTCGAGGAGCTGGAGGTAGGAGGCGCCGCCGTCGTCCGTGTTGTTGATCTTCAACATGGCCTCGCGTACACCCTGTTCCTCGTTGACCTCGGAGTGGAACACCTCGAAGCCGTACGTGGCCCGGTAGAACTCGACAGTCGTGTCGAGGTCGAAGCAGGCGATCCCGATGTGGTCGATTCGCGTCAGCATGTATGTAGTGCAGCGCTCGCCGGGTGGTTACGCAACGTGCGCGCGATCACACCGACGGCCCGATGACGGGGTGTACTACCGCTCAGTACATTTCAAGTAAACCCTCGTTCACTCCTCAGCCGAAAAGCTGGAAGGGGATCGCACCTCATGTCTGGAACGAACAGCACGACCTCGGTGATCGTCTCGGGGGCGCGGACGCCCATGGGACGCTTGCTGGGCTCCCTGAAGTCCTTCTCCGGAGCCGATCTCGGCGGCTTCGCGATCAAGGCCGCCCTCGACCGTGCGGGTATCGGTGGCGACCAGGTGCAGTACGTGATCATGGGCCAGGTGCTCCAGGCCGGGGCAGGGCAGATCCCGGCACGCCAGGCCGCCGTCAAGGCGGGCATCCCCATGAGCGTCCCGGCGCTCACCATCAACAAGGTGTGCCTGTCCGGCCTCGACGCCATCGCACTCGCCGACCAGCTCATCCGTGCAGGTGAGTTCGACGTCGTCGTGGCGGGCGGCCAGGAGTCCATGACCAACGCCCCGCATCTGCTCCCCAAGTCCCGCGAGGGCTACAAGTACGGTGCGATCGAGATGCTCGACGCGATGGCCTACGACGGCCTGACCGACGCCTTCGAGAACATCGCCATGGGTGAGTCGACGGAGAAGCACAACACGCGGCTCGGCATCGCCCGCCCCGAGCAGGACGAGATCGCCGCGCTGTCCCACCAGCGCGCGGCGGCGGCTCAGCAGAACGGGATCTTCGAGGCCGAGATCACCCCGGTCGAGATCCCGCAGCGCAAGGGCGAGCCGGTCGTCTTCAGCAAGGACGAGGGCATCCGCGCGGAGACGACCGCCGAGTCGCTGGGCAAGCTGCGCCCCGCGTTCACCCGGGACGGCACGATCACCGCCGGTACCTCCTCGCAGATCTCGGACGGTGCGGCGGCCGTGGTCGTGATGAGCAAGACCAAGGCGCAGGAGCTGGGCCTCCAGTGGATCGCCGAGATCGGCGCCCACGGCAATGTGGCGGGACCCGACAACTCCCTCCAGTCGCAGCCGTCCAACGCGATCCTGCACGCCCTGAAGAAGGAGGGCCTGGAGGTCGAGAGCCTCGACCTGATCGAGATCAACGAGGCCTTCGCCGCCGTCGCGGTCCAGTCAATGAAGGACCTCGGGGTGTCCACGGAAAAGGTGAACGTCAACGGCGGGGCCATCGCCCTGGGCCACCCCATCGGCATGTCCGGCGCCCGTCTGGTGCTGCACCTGGCGCTGGAGCTGAAGCGGCGCGGCGGCGGGGTCGGCGCGGCGGCGCTGTGCGGTGGCGGTGGTCAGGGTGACGCGCTGATCGTGCGGGTACCCAAGGCCTGACCCGTCGTCGTATGTACGTTTGTACATTGCTACTCGGAATGGAGCCGTGATGCAGGACGTCGCCTCGCTGGTGGCCCAGGCCAGGGAAGGCCGGCCGCGGGCCGTGGCCCGGCTGATCTCCCTGGTGGAGGGGGCGTCCCCGCAGCTCAGGGAGGTCATGGCGGCGCTCGCGCCGCTGACCGGCGGGGCGTACGTCGTAGGCCTGACGGGATCGCCGGGCGTGGGCAAGTCCACGTCCACCTCCGCGCTGGTCACGGCCTACCGCAAGCAGGGCAGGCGGGTCGGCGTCCTGGCCGTCGACCCGTCCTCGCCGTTCTCCGGCGGCGCCCTGCTCGGCGACCGCGTCCGGATGTCGGACCACTCCTCCGACCCCGGCGTCTACATCCGCTCGATGGCCACCCGCGGCCACCTCGGCGGCCTCGCCTGGTCGGCCCCCCAGGCGATCCGCGTCCTGGACGCGGCGGGCTGCGAGGTGATCCTGGTGGAGACGGTCGGCGTAGGCCAGTCGGAGGTGGAGATCGCCTCCCAGGCAGACACGAGCGTGGTGTTGCTGGCCCCCGGCATGGGCGACGGCATCCAGGCGGCGAAGGCCGGAATCCTGGAGATCGGCGACGTCTACGTCGTCAACAAGGCCGACCGCGACGGCGCCGACGCCACCGCCCGCGAGCTGAACCACATGCTCGGCCTGGGCGAGTCCCGCGCCCCCGGCGACTGGCGCCCCCCGATCGTCAAGACGGTCGCCGCCCGCGCCGAGGGCATCGACGAGGTCGTGGAAGCCCTGGAGAAACACCGCGCGTGGATGGAGGAACACGGCGTCCTCAGCGAACGCCGCGCGGCCCGCGCAGCCCGCGAGGTGGAGACCATCGCGGTCACCGCCCTACGCGCCCGCATCGCCGACCTGCACGGAGACCGCCGCCTGGGCGCGCTCGCGGAGCGGATCGTGGCCGGTGAGCTGGATCCGTATCGGGCGGCGGATGAGTTGGTCGCGGGGATCACCGAGGGGTGAGGCGGCGGTCGATGTCCGCGCCGCTCGTCGGGCTGCCCGCGTGGTCGAGTCTGTCGCGGTCACGGCGCTGCGCGTGAGCATCGGCGACCTGGACCCGTATCGGGCGGCGGAGTAACTGGCAGCGGGCATCACGGAGGGACAAGTCGGGTGTTCGGCGTCCCGGCCGATCGCCGCGCTACCCGTGAGGCGGAGACCATCGCGGTCACCGCGCTGCGGGCGCGTGTCGGCGACCTGTATCACCGCCGTCCAGGAGCCCTCGCCGAACGGATCGTCGCCGGCGAACTCGACCCCCACCGCGCGGCGGACGAACTGGTGGCGGGCATCACCGAGGGATAAGTCGCTGGTCAACGCCCGCAAGGCGCTGCTACGTTGACCCGCATGTTCCTCCTCATGGCATAGGGCACGCCGAACACCACCGGCGTCCCTTACTCATGCCTCCAGTTGAGGAACCTCTCGCATGTCCGCGCCCTCTTCCACGCCGACTTCGGCGTGCCCTTCGTATGCCGCCGTGCTGCGCGTCCCGTATGCGCGCCGTGCCTTCGCCGCCGCCCTCGCCGGGCGGCTCTCCTACGGCATGGTCTCCCCGGCCGTGCTGCTCGCGGTCATCCGTTCCACCGGCTCGTACGCCGCGGCCGGCACCGCCATGGCCGTCTTCGGCGCCGCGACCGTCCTGCTGCTGCCGGTGCGAGCCGCCCTGGTCGACCGCCACGGCCCACGCCGCGCCCTGCTCCCCATGGCCCTGCTCTACGGCGGTCTCCTGTGCGTCCTCGCGGCGGTGACCTGGCGCCCCGGGACACCGGAGGTGGTGCTCGGCACGGTGGCCGCGCTGACCGGCATGTGCGCGCCCCCGCTCGGTCCCACCATGCGCTCTGTGTGGGCCCAACTCGTCGGTGATCGCGGGCTGTTGCAGCGCGCGTACAGCCTCGACGGGGTCGCCGAGGAACTCCTCTACGTCATCGGCCCGTTGCTGGTCGGAGCGGTCCTGACCTTCGCCCCACCGGCCACCGGGGTCCTGCTCAGCGCGGCCCTGATCGGCGTGGGCACCCTCGCCTTCGTCACGTCACCCGCGCTTGCCGGGGTACGGGTCCAGGCGCGTCCCGGACGGGTGTTGAGGCTCACCCGGGTGCGCGGGCTGCTCGGCCCGGTCGTCGTGGCCGCCGGGATGGGGGTGGCGCTGAGTGCCAACTACCTGCTGGTGATGGCCTTCGTCGAGCAGCGGGGATACGGCGACGACGTCGTGCCCTGGGTGCTGGCGGCCGTGTCGGTGGGCAGCGCGGCCGGCGGACTGCTGAGCGGCGCGGTGAACTGGCGTACGGCCGCGCGGACCCGGCTGTCGGGATCGGCGCTGTGCCTGGGGCCGGCGCTGGCGGCGGCCGGGCTCGCGTCGGGGCTGTGGTCACTCACCGTGGCGGTGGGGTGCGCCGGGTTCTTCGTCGCACCGGCGCTGACGACCGCGTATCTGCTCGCCGACGAGGTGGCGGCGCCGGGGGCGCGAACGCAGGCCGGGGCGTGGGTCAACATGGCGGTGAACGCCGGGAGTTCGGGTGGTTCGGTGGCGGCTGGGCTGCTCATTGGGCGGCTGCCGCTGGGGGTCTGCTTCGCGCTGGCGGGGGTGGTGGCGGTCGTAGCGGGGGCGGTGTCGGCGGTGAGGCGCTGAGAACGGCGACGGCGGCCGGAGTTCCGCTCGAACTCCGGCCGCCGGTCGGGCGGTTGCCGCTACGGACGCCCTCGGTGCCCTCGCAGATGTTCCGCGATCGGCTTCAGGGTTTTGTCGAGTTCCAACAGTCCCTCGGGGGTCACGAGGTCGATGAAGTGCCGTCGTACGGACGCCACATGGTGGGGCGCGACCTTCTTCATCGTCTCCAGGCCGTGTTCGGTGAGCACCGCGTACAGTCCCCGGCGGTCCGACTCGCAGTTCTCCCGGCGTACCAGATCCGCGTTCTCCATGCGGGTGATCTGGTGCGAGAGGCGGCTCTTGGACTGGAGGGTGGCGGCCGCGAGGTCGCTCATCCGCAGCCGTACGTCCTCCGCCTCGGAGAGATTCACCAGGATCTCGTAGTCGTTCATCGTCAGGCCGAACGGCTGCAGGTCCTTTTCGAGCTGGTACGTCAGCAGCCTGTTGACCTCCAGATGGGTGCGCCAGGCGCACTGCTCCTCATCGGTCAGCCAGCGCGTGGCCGTGTCGGTCTCCATGAATGAAGTCTACCTAAAATGTTGAAAGGCGAACTAGTGAGGGTGGCGTGACGGCGCGCACACGTTCGACGTCACACTCCGCAGACTACCGCTCACAGCCCGAAGCGACGCTGGAGATCTCCGAGCTGTCCGGGAAGGCGCGGTGCGCCGGCTTGCTGTGAGGGGCCTGTGGGAACCCCGCCACCACCCGGTATCCCGGGTTCGTGCGGCACAACCCCTGTGGCCTGCTCGGCCATGAGGGTCTCCGACGACTGGAGCAGTACCGTACCCGCCCCGACGAACTCGAACTGGTGCTCCTCCCCGGAGGCTCCCCCGATGCCTGTCATCGCACGCAGGCCGCCCATCAGGCCGGTCATGTAGCCGTGGTCGTAGTGATGGCAGGGGGAGGGGCAGTCGGCCCAGCCCACGAGCGCCTGCGGATCGACTCTGATCGGGGGTTCCATGAACACCACCGGGCCGTTCGACGCGGCCACGAACTTGCCGGTGCCGATCAGTGTCAGAAAACCGGGAACGATCGACTGCTTGAGAGCGAGACTTGGCTGAAAAGCGAGCAGGTTGCCCGAGCGAATGGTCAGGTTGCCGTCTTCGAGGTCGTACGAATTGACGTCGAAGGCCCGGTCGGCGAGGAGCATCTTGCCCGAGCCCTCCGCCACGACCCAGTCGCTCGCGTGCAGAGGCGAATGGAACGAGGTGCGGACAAGTCGGTCGAGTCGCCCGTGCCCGATGCCGTTGAACTCCATCGAGCCGTAGTAGGCGATCATCTTGCCCTTCTGCAGGAACCACTGGCTCCCCTTGAGCTCCACACAGAAGGTGTACTTGTTGACGTTGTCGTCGACCGGCAGGGTCATGGGGTCGAAGACCGTGGGGCCGGATCCCGCGTACTGGCTCACAGCTTCTCCTCCGAGGCCTGGACGTAGACCGCGCCGCTGCCGCTCAGCTCCAACTGGAACGCCTCGCCGGAGCCCCGGCCCACCATGTCGCGCCAACCGAGCGCCGTGGACAGCTTGTTGCGTACGTCGCCGTGGTGGGCGACGTAGGCCTGCGGGTCGACATGGACGGGACGGCCGGGGGTGATCGGCACCTCGAAGACCCCGCCGTGGGCCATCACGGCGACCGCGCCCCGCCCCTGGAGCGTGGTCGTGAACAGCCCTTGGCCGGTGACCTGGCCGCGGACCATGCCCATGACGCCGCCCTGCGAGCCCATGAACATCGTGCCCTGCTGGAGGGTGCCCTCGAAGGCGAGCAGGCGGTCGGCCTCCACGTAGAGGGTGTCGCCGGTCAGCTCGATGATCTGGATGTGGTGGCCGCCGTGACCGAACATCACGGTGCCGCTGCCCTCGACGGTCATCAGCGGAGTCGCCTCGTTCGCCACCCGGCGCCCGATCATCGACATCACGCCGCCCTGGCCGCCCTGGATGTTGGGGGTGAAGGAGACGTCTCCCTTGTAGGCGAGCATCGCGCCGCGCTGGCTGAACACCCGCTGTCCCGGCACGACCGTGGCCTGGATCATCTTCGAGTTGATCTCGGTGAAGGCCATGTCACACGTCCCCCGCGATCGTGTTCCGCTCGCTGGGCTGGACGTAGACGAGACCGTCCCCCTCGAAGCGGATCTGGAAGGCCTCGCCGCCGCCCTCCCCGAAGAGGGTGCGGAAGGTCACACCGGACTGGAAGGACTGGTTCAGGTTCCCCTGGTGCGCGATGTACGCGCCGGGGTCGACGGTCAGCGGATACTGCCGGCTCACCCGCAGCACCACCGCCGGACCGTCCGACATGATCGCCGCCTGGCCGTGTCCCTCGACGGTCGTCGTGAACAGCCCGTTGCCCTGCGAGGCGCCGCGCAGTCCGGTGAACGTGGTCCCCGTGCGCAGCCCCGCGTCCGTCGCGAGCAGGTTGCTCGACTCCACGTACAGCTTGTCCCCCTGGAGACTCACGAGGTTGATCTCGGAGGCCCGGTCCGCGAACCAGCAGGTCCCCTGCCCCCTCACCTCCATCACGGTCATCTGCTCACCGGTGAGCCGCCGGGTCACCATGCCCCGGATGCCCTCACCGCCGCCGCTCATCTTCTTGAACGCCATCTGCCCGTCGTACGCGACCATCGAGCCGTTCTTCGCCTTCACGGCGTCCCCGGTCATGTCGACGGCGAGCACCTTGCTGCCCTGGAGTCGAAACATCGCCACGGTGCGAAGGTAGCCGCCGGGTGCGTCCGCCGACAGGGCCCACGGGTGGAGAACGACCCTGACCTGCCCCCTAGGGCCCCAGGACCCCGGGTCCTGACCCGCTCAGCCGTTTGCCACAATGGGGGAACGTTTGTGCTCGCGTTCACAAACTGTGGACGTCTCTCTCACCGAAGGTGACCTGTGGACATCAAGACCGCCACCGCCATCCGCCGCCTCCGCCTGGTGTCGGCCCCCGAAGCCGTGTCCTTCCTCCTCCTGCTCGTCTGCTCGGTGCTGAAGCGGACCACGGACTTCAACGCGGTGCCCGTGATGGGTATGGTCCACGGTGTCCTCTTCATCCTCTACGTCCTCTTCTGGGCCGACGCCTGGAACCGCACCAAGTGGGGCCCGAAGAAGGCGGCCTTCTACTTCGTCCTCTCCGTGCTGCCCACCGGCGGCTTCTTCGCCGAGCGCAAGCTCAAGCGCGAGGCCGAGGACGCGGTCATCGCCTCCCGCGCCCGCCAGGAAGGAATCGTGAACGCATGATCGTCGCCTTCTCCGTGACACCGCTGGGTGTCGGCGAGGACGTCGGGGAGTACGTCGCCGACGCCGTCCGCGTGGTCCGGGAGTCGGGCCTGCCCAACCGCACCGACGCGATGTTCACCTCCATCGAGGGCGAGAGCTGGGACGAGGTCATGGACGTCGTCAAACGCGCGGTCGCCGCGGTCGAGGCCCGCGCCCCACGCGTCTCCGTGGTCCTCAAGGCAGACATCCGCCCCGGGGTGACGGACGGCCTCACGTCGAAGGTCGAGACGGTGGAGCGCCACTTGGCGCCGTAGCGCGACTGTTGCGGGGCAGAGGGAGCACTTGCCCACGCCGGGAGCCGCTCCCCACATCCGTCACCGCCAACTCCCCTCCACCGCCCCGCTCAACCGCGAGACAACCGCCAGCTCCGGCACCCGCCCCAGCGCGGCGACCACCTGGCCGCTCGCGAACTCCCGCTGTGCCGGCGTCACCGTAGGGTCGATGGCGCACTCGGCCTGTACGTACACGTAGTTCAGGTCGGTCGCGAAGAGCATCGAGAAGGAGTGGGGGCCACGGACCGCGGCGCGTCCTCCGGCGTTGCGGTAGGCCCGCGCCACCCGTGTACCAGCCTCGACGTTCCCCTTGTTGCCGCCCGACCAGACGTACAGGGCGCGGGCCAACTCCCGTTCCGCGGCAGCGGATCCCGCGTTGTCCCAGTCCAGGAGGACGGGGCCGGCCGGAGTCACCAGGACGTTCTGGGGCTGGAGATCGAGGTGGGAGGTCACCAGGTCGGCGGGGTCGGACGGGGTGATCCATTGGGCCAACTCCACCGCGGACGTGGTGATGAAGTGGCCCAACGCGTCCGTCCACGGCAGGCCCGCCCGCGCCACCTTCGTGTGCAGCTCCTGCCAGTCGGCGTCGCTCGGGCACCGCTCGTACCAGGAACTCGGCAGCTCGCTCTCGCCCTCTCCCGCCCGGTGCAGCAACGCCATGGTCCGCCCGAACCAGTCCAGGAGGTCGGGGTCGGAGGCGTCCGCACGCATGCCGTCGATCCAGTCGTACACCTTGAGGTGGGACTCGCCGGAGGACCATGCGAGGTGGGTGACGTAAGCGCCCCGGCGGTCGGGCAGAAGCCGTGGGGACGCGATGCCCAGATCCTCGGCCGCCTGCCGTAACGCGGCCTCGCGGTGGACCTGTTCCTCGTCGCAGCCGAAGAGCAACTCCTTGACCGCCCACGCGGAACCGCCGCCCGACAACTTCCAGATCTGGCCCAGTGCGCCCCGGGTGACTGGTGTCATCGTCCACGTGCCTGCGCCGAGCGCGTAGGTCTCCGCGACGAGATCGGCCATGTCGCGCATACGAGTCCCTTCGGAGTGCTGATCAGCGAAGGGATTCTCCCCCAGCCGCTGCTCGGCCTGTTCCGCCACCGGGGGCGACCGAGGCGACGATCCTCGGCGGCGGAGGCGTCGGCGAGTCCAAGAAGTCGACCCCGATCACCGCAGTCGTCGACCTCAACCAGGACAGCCCGGTCTTCAAGGCGCAGTTCCCAACTCGGCCACTTCGAGCAGCGCATGGAGATCTTCGCCCCACCCGCGCCGCACAAGAACGGCACAACAGGCCCGTACTGCGCCGGTCGTCCGGCATGGACGCGCCATTCGTCCCGGGCTCACGCGTGGTCGCCACGGCCCGCCAGCCAGGTCCGGTACCGCCGCAGCGCGCGCTTGCGGGCGAAGTCGTCCCGCAGGAACGCGAGCATCGGGTTCACCCGGGGTTTCGTGGGGCGATCGCTCGCGATGCGGCGCAACTGGTACCTGACCCGGGACATGCCGGCGGCGGACGCGAGGGCCTTGTCCCTGATCCTGACCGGGCGCAGTTCGACCTTGGCGTCGGGTCCCTCGCGCCACCGGTGGGGGAGGTCGGGGTCGACACTCAGGGCGCTGCCCATACCGACCACGGCGACCCCGCCGGCCAGCACCTCTTCCGCGACCGGCCGTCTGACGACCCCGCCCGTCAGCATGAGGGGAAGGGGACTCGTCGCGGCCAACTCCTCGGCGAGGGTGAGGAAGTACGCCTCGCGGGCCCGGGTGCGGGTATCCGCGGGCCGCCCCGACATGGCCGGGCTCTCGTAGCTCCCGCCGGACAGTTCCACCAGGTCGACGCCGAGCGGGGCCAGCATGTCGATCACCGCGCGGGCGTCGGACGCGTCGAACCCGCCGCGCTGGAAGTCGGCCGAGTTCAGCTTCACGGCCACCGCGAAGGAGGGGTCGACCGTCTCTCTGATGCCGCGCACGACATCGGTCAGCAGGCGCGCCCGGTGCGGGAGGTCGCCGCCCCACTCGTCCGTGCGCCGGTTGGTCAGCGGGGAGAGGAACTGGGAGATCAGATAGCCGTGGGCGGCGTGCACCTCCACGCCGTCGAAGCCGGCCCGCTCCGCGCGGCGGGCGGTCTCCACGAAGCGGGCGACGGTGGCCCGGATCTGGTCGGAGGTCATCTCCGTGGGGAGCGCGAGCCGCTTGCTCTGTCGGCCGATGTCGACGCGGATGGCGGACGGCGCCCAGGCCACCCCGGGCATGTCGGCGAAGACCTGGCGGCCGGGGTGGTTGATCTGCATCCAGACCTGGCACCCGCCGTGCCGGGCGGCGGCGGCCCAGCGCTCGAACGGCTCGATGGGCGCGTCCTCGTCCAGGACGATCCCGCCGGGACCGGTCAGGGCGTCGGCGTGGACCATCACGTTGCCGGTGATGAGGAGCCCGGCCCCGCCCCGGCCCCACCGCTCGTACAGACGGAGGATGCGGTCCCCGGGAAGCTGGCCGGGGGCGGCCATGTTCTCCTCCATCGCGGCCTTCGCCAGCCGGTTGGGCAGGGTGGCACCGTTGGGGAGTCGTAGAGGGGTGAAGAGATCATGCGGCATGGGGGCCTCGCCGGAAGGTGACGCGGTAAGTTAACGGTGTCCACATTACAAGGGAAGTGAACAGTGTCAACATCGTCGGGCGAGGGCTACCACCACGGCGACCTTCGGTCCGCCCTGCTGAAGGCGGCCATCGAACTCCTGGAGGAGGGCGGTGAGACGTTCTCGCTGCGCGCCGTGGCGCGCCGGGCGGGTGTGTCGGCGGCCGCGCCCTACCGCCACTACGCCGACAAGGACGCCCTGGAGTCGGCGGTCGCGACCGCGGGTTTCCATGACCTCAAGGACGACCTGACGCGCACGGCCGGCGCCCCCGCGTCGGTGTCCGACCTGGCCGAACTGGGCGTGGCGTACGTGCTGTTCGCGCTACGGCGGCCCGCCGTCTTCCGGCTCATGTTCGGCAACGCCTGCGGCGACCCCGCCGACCAGCGGGTCCTGGCCGCCGGCGAGGTCCAGGACCTGGTGTCGTCCGCCGTGGCGAACGTCTTCCCCGAGGCGGACGCCCCTGCCCTCGCGACCGCGGGCTGGTCACTGGTCCACGGCCTCGCTTTCCTGCACCTGGATGGAAAGCTCCCGGCCGGCTCCGACGAGGAGGTGTCGACGCGCGTCCGCTCGTCCGTCGAGGCGATCCTCACGGTCGGCGGCCACGGGGGCGACCGCCACGACGGGGCACCTGTATCGGTGTGACGGGCATGTGGGGGCGAGCTGGGCCCCGTCGTCATTTCGAGCCGAGCGTGCGCGTCGGCCTGAGCGAGCGGAGGTCCAGGCCGCGGGGGAACAACGCCCGTCCGCCGACAGGACGTTGGTCTCGCTGAGGGGCGAGCGCTGAGCCCGGCCGATCCTGGTGAACGCGGTGAGCGAGGAGACGTGCGTGCCCGTCGGGTGCCGGCGCTGCCTGGGTGTGGTCACCATGATCAAGGGGTCCGTGCCGCACCGCCGCCTCTGTGCGGCCCGCGGGGGGAGAGGGGTGCGGATCGCGAGGGCGGGCCTACGGACGCGATGTGAACACCGTCAATGGGACCGAGTGCCGAGACGCCGGTGACCGGCATGTGACCGGCGGGTAAGGTCTGGTGCCGTGCCGAAGCCGCTCAGTCTTCCTTTCGACCCCATCGCCCGCGCCGACGAACACTGGAAACAGCGCTGGGGGAACGTGCCGTCCATGGCCGCCATCACCTCGATCATGCGGGCGCAGCAGATCCTGCTCGCCGAGGTCGACGCGGTCGTGAAGCCGTACGGACTGACCTTCGCCCGGTACGAGGCGCTGGTGCTGCTCACCTTCTCCAAGGCGGGTGAGCTGCCGATGTCCAAGATCGGTGAGCGGCTCATGGTGCATCCCACGTCCGTGACGAACACCGTGGACCGGCTGGCCAGATCCGGACTCGTCGCCAAGCGCCCCAACCCCAACGACGGCCGCGGCACCCTCGCCTCCATCACCGACAAGGGCCGCGAGGTCTGCGACGCGGCCACCCGCGACCTGATGGCGATGGACTTCGGCCTCGGCGCCTACGACGCCGAGGAGTGCGCGGAGATCTTCGCGATGCTGCGGCCTCTGCGGGTCGCCGCCGCCGACTTCGACGAGGAATGACCCGGGGAAAGATCGCCCGGAACCGGTCGTTACGCTCGTCCTCATGAAAAAGAGCGTGCTGACCCGCTACCGCGTCATGGCGTACGTCACGGGTGTCCTGCTGGTCCTGCTGTGCCTCAGCATGATCGCCAAGTACCTCCTCAAGATCGACGGCGCCGGAAGCTTCACCGAGGTCGTCGCCATCGCGCACGGCTGGCTGTACGTCGTCTACCTGCTCTTCGCGTTCGACCTGGGCTCCAAGGCGAAGTGGCCGGTCGGCAAGCAGCTGTGGGTGCTGCTCGCGGGGACGATCCCGACGGCCGCCTTCTTCGTGGAGCGGAAGATCAGCCACGAGCTGGAGTCCAAGATCGTGGACCCCGCTCCGGTCGCCGCCAAGGTGTAGGTCCTACCGCCGTACGGGTCGCGTACGGCGGTCACCCATCGACATTTACTTGGACGTCCTAGTAAATTCGAAGGCATGGACGCTGACGCCATCGCAGAGGGCCGCCGACGCTGGCAGGCCCGGTTCGACGCTTCACGCACGCGTGAGGCCGACTTCACCACGCTCTCCGGGGACCCGGTCGAGCCGGTGTACGGGCCACGCCCCGGGGACACGTACGACGGCTTCGAGCGGATCGGCTGGCCCGGCGAGTATCCGTACACGCGCGGGCTGTACGCGACCGGCTACCGGGGGCGGACCTGGACGATCCGGCAGTTCGCCGGGTTCGGCAACGCCGAGCAGACCAACGAGCGGTACAAGAAGATCCTCGCCAACGGCGGCGGCGGGCTGTCGGTCGCCTTCGACATGCCGACGCTCATGGGGCGCGACTCCGACGACCCGCGCTCGCTCGGCGAGGTCGGGCACTGCGGGGTGGCCATCGACTCCGCCGCCGACATGGAGGTCCTCTTCAAGGACATCCCGCTCGGCGATGTCACGACGTCCATGACCATCAGCGGGCCTGCCGTCCCCGTCTTCTGCATGTACCTGGTGGCGGCCGAGCGGCAGGGCGTCGACCCCGCCGTCCTCAACGGCACGCTCCAGACGGACATCTTCAAGGAGTACATCGCCCAGAAGGAGTGGCTCTTCCAGCCCGAGCCGCATCTCCGCCTCATCGGCGACCTCATGGAGTACTGCGCGTCCGGCATCCCCGCCTACAAGCCGCTGTCCGTCTCCGGCTACCACATCCGCGAGGCCGGCTCCACGGCCGCTCAGGAGCTGGCGTACACGCTGGCGGACGGCTTCGGGTACGTCGAGCTGGGGCTCAGCCGCGGTCTCGACGTGGACGTCTTCGCGCCCGGCCTCTCCTTCTTCTTCGACGCGCATGTCGACTTCTTCGAGGAGATCGCCAAGTTCCGCGCCGCGCGCCGCATTTGGGCCCGCTGGATGCGGGACGTCTACGGTGCGACGTCCGAGAAGGCGCAGTGGCTGCGTTTCCACACCCAGACCGCCGGTGTCTCGCTGACCGCTCAGCAGCCGTACAACAACGTGGTCCGTACGGCCGTGGAGGCGCTCGCGGCGGTGCTCGGTGGGACCAACTCGCTGCACACCAACGCCCTGGACGAGACGCTCGCACTGCCCAGTGAGCAGGCCGCGGAGATCGCGCTGCGCACGCAGCAGGTGCTGATGGAGGAGACCGGGGTCGCCAACGTGGCGGATCCGCTGGGTGGTTCGTGGTACGTCGAGCAACTCACGGACCGGATCGAGGCGGACGCCGAGAAGATCTTCGAGCAGATCAAGGAGCGGGGGCTGCGGGCCCACCCGGACGGTCAGCACCCGATCGGGCCGATCACCTCGGGGATCCTGCGCGGTATCGAGGACGGCTGGTTCACCGGCGAGATCGCCGAGGCCGCGTTCCAGTACCAGCGGTCCGTGGAGAAGGGCGACAAGCGGGTCGTGGGTGTCAATGTGCACCACGGTTCGGTCACCGGGGACCTGGAGATCCTGCGGGTCAGTCACGAGGTGGAGCGGGAGCAGGTACGGGAGTTGGGGGCGCGCAAGGGCGTACGGGACGAGGCGGCCGTAGGGGCGGCTCTGGACGGGATGCTCGGGGCCGCGCGGGACGGGGCGAACATGATCGCGCCGATGCTGGACGCGGTGCGGGCGGAGGCGACGCTGGGGGAGATCTGCGGGGTGCTGCGGGACGAGTGGGGGGTGTACACGGAGCCCGCGGGGTTCTAGCTAGGTACCGCCGAGGGAGGTCAGGCCGAGCAGCAGGACCTGGGTGAAGCTGCGGACCCAGTCCTCGTCGGCCGGTTCCGCGCTCACCAGGGTGCGGTGGACGACCGCGCCCGCCACCACGTCGAAGATCAGGTCGGCGGTGCGGGCGGCTTCCTCCGGGTCGGTCTCCGGGGGCAGTTCGCCGCGCGCCTGGGCCCGCGCCCTGCCCTCGACGACCAGGCACTTCTGCCGGTCGACGATCGACTCGCGGATGCGGTCGCGCAGGGCGTCGTCGTGGATGGACTCGGCGACCACCGCCATCAGTCCGCTCTTGGCCTCGGGGCGGGCCAGGATCGCCGCGAACTGGAGGACCACGCCCTCGATGTCGGCGGCCAGGGTGCCCCGGTCGGGGAGGTGGAGCTCGTCGAAGAGCTCCGCCACCGCGTCGACGACGAGTTCGTTCTTGCCTGCCCAGCGGCGGTAGAGGGTGGTTTTTGCAACCCCCGCGCGCGTGGCGACGTCTCCCAACGTGAGCCTGGACCAGCCGAGTTCGACCAGGGCCTCCCGGGTGGCGGCGAGGATCGCGGTGTCCGCGGCGGTGCTGCGGGGGCGTCCTGCGGCGCGTGGGACGGGGGTGCGGCTCTGCATCCCCCGACCATAACCGTCGATTCCTGTGGTGCAGTGAGGGAGATCACCGGGTATCGGTATCCGAGAGGCACCCGGCACCATTACGCTACGACTCGTAGCGAAACCACGGGCGCGGGTGGGGACCCGGCGTCGGACAGCGGGAAGCGGACCGGCTTTCACAACGCTTTTCTTTCACACGGGCGGACGGGGGAGGATAGACGCATGCAGCCACGGAACATGTCCATGAGCGGAGTCGTCGACCTCGCCGCGGTGAAGGCGGCCCAGGAGGCCAAGGCGAAGGCGGAGCAGGCGCGCGCCGAAACCGCCAGGCAGGGCGGCGGCGGGGCCGTCTCGCCGGCCGATCTGGTGATCGACGTAGATGAGGCGGGCTTCGAGAGCGAGGTCCTGCAGCGGTCCACCGAGGTCCCGGTCGTCATCGACTTCTGGGCCGAGTGGTGCGAGCCGTGCAAGCAGCTCAGCCCGCTCCTGGAGCGGCTCGCCCTTGACTACAACGGACGCTTCGTCCTTGCCAAGATCGACGTCGACGCCAACCAGATGTTGATGCAGCAGTTCGGGGTGCAGGGCATCCCGGCGGTCTTCGCGGTGGTCGCCGGCCAGGCGCTGCCGCTCTTCCAGGGGGCCGCGGGCGAGCAGCAGATCCGGCAGACCCTCGACCAGTTGATCCAGGTCGCCGAGCAGCGCTTCGGTCTCACCGGGCTGGAGGTCGACCCGGACGCGGCGCCTGGGGAGCGGCCCGAGGCCCCGGCCGAGATGCCGGCGGGACCCTACGACGGACTGCTCGAAGCCGCCGTACGGGCCCTCGATGCCGGGGACTTCGGCGGGGCCGTGCAGGCGTACAAGAACGTGCTGAGCGACGACCCGGCCAACACGGAGGCCAAACTGGGGCTCGCCCAGGCCGAGTTGCTCCAGCGGGTGTCGACGCTCGACCCGCAGCGGGTGCGCACGGAGGCGGCCGAGAAGCCGGGTGACGTGCCGGCGCAGATTGCCGCCGCGGACCTGGATCTGGTGGGCGGTCATGTCGAGGACGCCTTCAGCCGGCTGATCGACACCGTGCGGCGCACGGTGGGTGATGACCGGGATGCCGTACGGGTGCGGCTGCTGGAGCTGTTCGATGTCGTAGGCGCCGATGACCCCAGAGTGACGGCGGCCCGTCGGGCACTGGCGAGGGCGCTGTTCTGAGCGGGTCGCGGGCCCGGTTCTGACCAGTCGGTAAACCTCGGGACCTGTGGTGCCGATGTGAAAGATTTGCCGACGGAGTGTCACTGCGGCCGCGCTTTACCAAATCTTGGTAATCGCGGCCGCTGTTACTTGGAGTAAGACAACGGCGTTGTTCTGTCGGATTCCGTCCGAGGATCAACAGTTTTGTCCTGGCCCACGATGGCACCCAGCGTCGCCGACCGATACCGGCGGGTCGTTGTTCGGTTATCCGGCCGTTACTACCCAGTAACGAAGCCCCTTGTGCGGGCGGCGAGAATGCACCACGATCGGCGACGCTCGGTCCATTTCCGCACCCCGACAGCCGGTCGGGTCGACGGAGTTTCCTGGGTCCCCACCGAGTAGAGCCGGAGACAGTGGAGCCGGCTCTTGGGCAGGGGGGTCTTCGCCGTGCGGCGGAGCCTGTCCAGCAAGGTTGTGCGTGATGTGCGTCAGGCGCGACCAGTGGTTGTCGCTCGGGGGTGATCGCCGGTGATCGGTGCGCGGTTCGCGCCTCCGAAGACGGGCGCTCCCCTTCCCGAGGACGTAGCACTTCTCCCATCCCTGCCCGGCTGAGCCGCCAACTGGGGGCAGTCAGGGCCAGGAGATGTACGTCCGAGAAGGAGGAAATATGGAGTCCCAGGTGCGTGGCGGGACCAGATGGAAGCGCTTCGCTGTGGTCATGGTGCCCAGCGTCGCCGCTACGGCGTGTATAGGTGTGGCCCTCGCGCAGGGTGCTCTCGCCGCGTCATTCAGCGTTTCGGGTCAGTCGTTCAAGGTGACGGCGGACAAGCTTCAGGGCACGGGCTTCGTGCAGTACGGGGCGATCGACTCGGGCTACAACCTCGACGGCAGCAAGACGGCTCACCCCGTCGCCGTCTCGGGGTTCAAGTCCGCCGAGATCACGAACATGTGCCAGTCCGTGGTCACCCCGAACATCCCGCTGCTCGGCTCCGTCAGCCTGACGCTGACGGCGGGCGGCAGCGGTACGCCGGTCGAGGCCGACAACCTCTACATCGACGTTTCCGACCTCGGTGCCGACGCGACGTTCAACAACATCAACATCGGCGTCGCGGCCGGGAATTCCACCAAGGGTCCCGGTATGAAGGGCGGCAGCGAAGCTGCTAACCCGTACGGGTTCGCCCAGGAGGCCGACTCGGCCACGCTGACCCACGTGCAGCAGACGGCGTGGGCCACCACTGCCGGAACCTTCAAGCTCAGCGGGCTGAAGATGTCGGTCAAGACCGGCACCCACGAGTGCTACTAGGCACTTGACGGCGGGCGGGGGAGCCGGTGGCGCCCCCGCCCGTCCATCTTCCACCAGCGCCTTCACACGAGGTGCAACTCTCCACCACAGCAACGCCGTACCAGGGAGCTGTTTTCCATGAGCGCCGAGACTCCTGCCGCACCCGGCCAGTTCACCCGCCGGAGGCTGCAGTTCCGCGGCTGGCGTGGCACGAGGCCGTTCTGGGCCGGTCTGTTCGTCATGCTCGGCGGACTCCCGATCGCCTACTTCCCGTACGCACATCTCCAGGTGGGCCATCTGACGCTGGCGATGTCCACCACCGCGGGCGCCGGGTCCCTGATCATCGGCGTGCTGCTCGTCGTCCTGGGCTTCAGCCTCTGGTTCCAGAAGCATGTACGCACCTTCGCGGGTACCGCGGCCATCCTGCTGGCCCTGGTGTCCATCCCCGTGTCCAACCTCGGCGGCTTCCTGATCGGCTTCCTCCTCGCCATGGTCGGCGGGGCGCTGGCCGTCTCGTGGGCGCCGGGCGCACCGCCCGAGCCGCAGGCGGTGCAGGACGACGCACAGGGAGAGGGCGGCGCACCCGAGGCCGCGCAGTCGCCGTACGGGACCGCTCCGTACGAGACCGCCCCGGAAGCCGGGCCGTACGCGGGGGCCCCCGAGGCCGCGCCGTACCACCGGGGCGACGGGACGGGCGAGCCGAACGATCTGTCAGGAACGAGCCCGGTGAGCTACGGGGCGAACGGGAGGCACAGTGCCGGCTGACGAGGTGACCCACGGGACTGATGTGGACGAGTCCCGTGTGAGAACCGGGCCGCGCCATGCGGCACCCAAGAAGCCGCTGTTCACCAGGTTCCACATGCCCGCCGGCAAGGCGATAGCCACGGTGGCGATGCCGACCGCGGTCATCATGGGGATGGGCTTCACGTCCTCCCTCGCCCTCGCCGACAACGGCTCGACGACCTCGCCGTCCTCGAAGAGCCTGACGGCCGACGAGTACAAGGACTGTGTCGCCGCGCTGGCCGACTCGACGGCGAGCGCCTCGGCCACGCCGTCCGCGTCCGCGAGCGAGTCCTCCGACTCGTCCAAGGACGCCGCGACGCCGTCGGCCACGGCGACGGACTCCGGCACGAAGAGCTCGGACAAGGCGGCGTCCTCGGATTCAGGTTCCGACGACACGTCCACGTCCACCCCCACGCCGTCCGCCTCGGCCTCCGCGAGCAAGTCGAGCGAGTCCGGCAGTACGTCGTCCGGTTCCACCGCGACCGCGACGCCCTCGGCGTCCGCGTCCAGCGGGAACCTGCTGGACAGCATCGGCGACGCCATCACCGGCATTTTCACCGGCGGTTCGTCGAGTTCCGGCTCGACGGCGAGCGCCACCCCGACGCCGACCGCGTCCGCCTCGGCGAGCGCGAGCGGGGACTCGTCCTCAAGCGGTTCCTCCAGCGTGTCCGACACCGTCAAGGACACGACCAAGAAGGTCACCGACACGGTGAACGACACCGTGAAGGACACGACCGACGCCGCGTCCAAGGCGGCCGAGGACACCACCAAGGCGGTGGAGGACGCGGCCACGTCGACGGCCTCCCCGAGCCCGTCCGCGAGCGCGAGCACCGACACCTCGGACTGCCCGGTCGCCACGGACGACACCAGCGGCGTCGACAACAAGACGTTGCTGCCCGACGACCCGTGGTACCTGAACGCCAGCTCGCTGCTGCTCAAGGGCGCCGACTACCAGGGCGTCGTCGAGGTGAAGACCGCCAACGGCACGGTCAAGAAGGTCCTGAAGTACGTCATCTCCGGCGGCACCGACATCGGCGACCTGCACCAGACGGTCAACGACAAGCAGTCCGGCAAGACGTACAACGTGCAGGCGGCCGCCGGCTCGACGTCCACGATCCGCGACGGCGACACGGTGATGTACACGGAGTCCATCTCGGGCAACCTGTTCGGACTGATCCCGATCACGTTCGACCCGGACAACCCGCCGCCGCTGAACATCCCGCTGATCTACTTCACCAACGTGAAGGTGGTCCAGGCCGGCCAGTTCGGCGGCACGCTGACCGTCCCCGGGCTGCACAGCTACCAGAACTGAGCCCGTCCACAAGCCCGTTCGGGAGCCGCGCAAGAACTGAGGGCGCCCCCTTCTCCAGGGGGCGCCCTCAGCGCCGTACAAGGCCCTTCACGCGGGCGTCAGTTGCCCTGGGTGCCGCCCAGGTGGTGGACGCGCAGCATGTTGGTGGTGCCGGCCACGCCGGGGGGCGAGCCGGCCGTGATGATGACGATCTCGCCCGGGTTGAAGCGGTTGATCTTGGCCATCTCGGCGTCGACCATGTCGACCATCTCGTCGGTGCTGTTCACGAACGGCACGATGTGCGACTCGACGCCCCAGCTCAGCGCGAGCTGGTTGCGGGTGCCCTCGTCGGTGGTGAAGGCGACGATCGGCTGGGCCGCGCGGTAGCGGGAGAGCCGGCGGGCGGTGTCACCGGACTGCGTGAAGGCGACCAGACCGGTGCCGCCCAGGAAGTCGGCGATCTCGCACGCGGCACGCGCGACCGAACCGCCCTGCGTCCGCGGCTTCTTGCCCGGCACGAGCGGCTGCAGGCCCTTGCTGAGCAGCTCCTCCTCGGCCGCGACGACGATCTTCGACATCGTCTGCACGGTCTCGATCGGATAGGCGCCCACAGAGGACTCGGCGGAGAGCATGACCGCGTCCGCGCCGTCCAGGATCGCGTTGGCCACGTCGGAGGCCTCGGCGCGCGTGGGGCGGGAGTTGGTGATCATCGACTCCATCATCTGGGTCGCCA
Source organism: Streptomyces sp. NPDC005492 (assembly GCF_040605995.1). Lineage (NCBI taxonomy): Bacteria > Bacillati > Actinomycetota > Actinomycetes > Kitasatosporales > Streptomycetaceae > Streptomyces > Streptomyces sp. NPDC005492. Next base: position 33,286 of record NZ_JBEXDX010000030.1, on the reverse strand, counting down.
CGATCACCGGCTTGGCATTGCGCCGGCAGAGCTCCACCAGGCGCTTCTGCACCATCGGGACCTTCTCCAGCGGGTACTCCACGGCGAGGTCGCCACGGGCCACCATCACCGCGTCGAAGGCCGCGACCACGGCCTCCATGTTGGCGACCGCCTGCGGCTTCTCCACCTTGGCGATGACGGGGACCCGGCGGCCCTCCTCGTCCATCACCTTGTGGACGTCGTACACGTCGCCCGCGTCGCGGACGAAGGACAGGGCGACCATGTCGCAGCCCATCCGCAGGGCGAAGCGCAGGTCCTCGACGTCCTTCTCGGACAGCGCGGGCACGTTGACGGCCGTGCCGGGCAGGTTGATGCCCTTGTGGTCGGAGATGACGCCGCCCTCGATGACGATCGTCTTCACCCGGGGGCCCTCGACGCTCAGCACCTTCAGCTCGACGTTGCCGTCGTTGATCAGGATCTGGTCGCCGCGGGAGACGTCACCGGGCAGGCCCTTGTACGTCGTCCCGCAGATGGTCTTGTCGCCCGGGACGTCCTCGGTGGTGATGGTGAACTCGTCACCGCGCACCAGCTCGACGGGACCCTCGGCGAAGGTCTCCAGGCGGATCTTCGGGCCCTGCAGGTCGGCGAGGACACCGATGGCACGGCCGGTCTCCTTGGCCGCGGCACGGACGCGGTCGTACCGCCCCTGGTGCTCGGCGTGGGTGCCGTGGCTGAAGTTGAAGCGGGCCACATTCATGCCGGCCTCGATCAGCGAGACCAACTGCTCGTGGGAGTCGACCGCGGGGCCGAGAGTACAAACGATTTTCGAACGGCGCATGGGACGATCCTATCGGTTTGTTTCGCTACGGAATATTCCGTCTGGCGGAAGATACAAATGGGCGGGCAGGCGCTCAGGCGTTGGAATTTCCGACCAGTGCATACGTCTGTGTGGCGATCTCCAATTCCTCGTCCGTCGGCACCACGGCGACCGCGACCCGCGCGGAGGCGGGCGATATCAGCCGCGGCTCCTCGCTCCGTACGGAGTTCAGCGCGCCGTCGACCTCGAGCCCCAGCAGCTCCAGGCCCGCGACGGCGGCTGCCCGCACGTCGCTCGCGTTCTCCCCGACGCCCGCCGTGAAGGCGACCGCGTCCACCCGGCCGAGGACCGCGCAGTAGGCGCCGATGTACTTCTTCAAACGGTGAATGTAGATGTCGAAGGCGAGTTCCGCCCGTTCGTCACCCTCGTCGATCCGGCGCCGGATCTCCCGCATGTCGTTGTCCCCGCACAACCCGATCAGACCGCTCTTCTTGTTGAGAAGAGTGTCGATCTCGTCGGTGGACATTTCGCCAACACGCATCAAATGGAAGATGACGGCCGGATCCAGGTCTCCGGACCGGGTCCCCATCACCAGCCCCTCCAGCGGGGTCAGCCCCATCGAGGTGTCCACACACCGCCCACCCCGCACGGCCGAGGCGGACGCCCCGTTCCCGAGGTGCAGCACGATCACGTTGACGTCCTCGGGCGCCTTCCCCAGCAGCTTCGCCGTGGCCCGCGACACGAACGCGTGCGAGGTCCCGTGGAACCCGTAGCGCCGGATCCGGTACGCGTCGGCGGTCGCCACGTCGATCGCGTAGCGGGCGGCCGACTCCGGCATCGTCGTGTGGAACGCGGTGTCGAACACGGCGACCTGCGGAAGATCGGGCCGCAGCGCCATCGCGGTACGGATCCCGACGAGGTTCGCCGGATTGTGCAGCGGAGCGACCGGGATCAGCCGCTCGATCTCGGCGAGCACCGCGGCGTCGATCAGGGTCGGCTCGGTGAACCTCAGCCCGCCGTGCACCACCCGATGCCCGATGGCGGCCAGCTCGGGGGAGTCCAACCCCGACCCGTCCAGGGCCAGTTCATCGGCTACGGCCTTCAGAGCGGCCTCGTGGTCGGCGATCGGCCCGGTCCGCTCCCGTACGGCACCGGTCGTACGGCAGGTGTGCTTGAGCCGGGAGGTCTCCTCGCCGATGCGCTCGACGAGTCCCATGGCGAGCCGCTCGCCGTCCCGCATGTCGAGAAGCTGGTACTTCACCGACGAGGAGCCGGAGTTGAGGACGAGGACACGGGTCGCGGTCACCGCTGGGCAGCCTTCTCGTTCGGGTGCTGGGCCTGGATCGCCGTGATGGCGACGGTGTTGACGATGTCCGAGACGAGGGCGCCCCGGGACAGGTCGTTGACCGGCTTGCGCAGTCCCTGGAGCACGGGCCCGACGGCGATCGCGCCGGCCGAACGCTGCACCGCCTTGTAGGTGTTGTTGCCGGTGTTCAGGTCGGGGAAGATCAACACGCTTGCCTGGCCCGCGACTTCGGACTCGGGCAGCTTGGTCGCGGCGACCGTCGGCTCCACGGCGGCGTCGTACTGGATGGGCCCCTCGATCCGCAGGTCGGCCCGCCGCAGCCGGACCAGTTCGGTCGCCTCGCGCACCTTGTCGACGTCGATGCCCGAGCCGGACGTACCGGTCGAGTACGACAGCATCGCGATCCGCGCCGCGACGCCGAACTGCTCGGCGGTGGCGGCCGACTGGATGGCGATGTCGGCCAACTGCTCGGCGTTCGGGTCGGGGTTGACCGCGCAGTCGCCGTAGACCAGCACCTTGTCGGCGAGGCACATGAAGAAGACGGACGAGACGATGCCCGCGTCCGCCCTGGTCTTGATGATCTCGAAGGCGGGCCGGATGGTCGCGGCCGTGGAGTGCACGGCCCCGGAGACCATGCCGTCGGCGAGCCCCTCCTGCACCATCAGCGTGCCGAAGTAGTTCACGTCGGCGACGACGTCGTAGGCCAGCTCGACGGTCACGCCCTTGTGGGCGCGCAACTCGGCGTACTTCTCGGCGAACCGGTCGCGCAGCTCGGAGGTGTTCGGGTCGATGAGCTGCGCGGCGCTGAGGTCGATGCCGAGGTCGGCGGCCCGCTTGCGGATCTGGTCCTCGGGCCCGAGCAGGGTCAGCTCGCAGACGCCCCGGCGCAGCAGCACCTCGGCGGCGTGCAGGACGCGGGGCTCGGTGCCCTCGGGGAGCACGATCCGCCGCTTGTCGGAGCGGGCCCGCTCCAGCAGCGTGTGCTCGAACATCATGGGCGTGAGGCGGTTGCTGCTGGGCGCGGAGACCCGCTTGAGCAGGTCGCTCGTGTCGACGTGCCGCTCGAAGAGGCCGAGCGCGGTCTCCGCCTTGCGTGGGGTGGCCGCGTTCAACTTCCCCTCCAGGGAGAAGAGTTCGGCGGCGGTGGGGAAGGAGGTGCCGGGCACCGAGACCACCGGGGTGCCCGGGGCGAGGCGGGCGGCGAGGGTGAGGATGCCGTCGCTAGGCACCTCGTTCAGGGTGAGCAGGACGCCGGCTATCGGCGGGGTGCCGGCGCTGTGCGCGGCGAGCGCGCCGATGACGAGGTCGGCGCGGTCGCCGGGCGTGACGACGAGGCAGCCGGGCGTCAGCGCCTTGAGGAAGTTGGGCAGCATCGCCCCGCCGAAGACGAAGTCCAGCGCGTCGCGGGCGAGCCCCGAGTCGTCCCCGAGGACCACCCTGCCGCCGAGCGCGTGGGTGATCTGCGCGACGGTCGGCGCGGAGAGCGCGGGCTCGTCCGGTACGACATAGCAGGGCACCGGCAGCCGGGCGTCGAGCCGGCCGGCGATCGCGTCCCGGTCCTCGCGGGCGACCCGGTTGGCGACCATGGCGAGCACGTCGCACCCGAGCCCGTCGTAGGCCCGGTACGCGTTCCGGGTCTCCGCGAGCACGGACTCGGCGGTCTGCCCCCGTCCCCCCACGACGGGGATCACCGACGCGCCGAACTCGTTCGCGAGGCGGGCGTTGAGGGACAGCTCGTCCGGGAACTGGGTGTCCGCGTAGTCGGTCCCGAGGACGAGGACGACGTCGTAGTCGCGGGCCACGAGATGGAACCGGTCGACGAGCGTCGACACCAGCTCGTCCGTCCCCTGCTCGGCCTGGAGGGCGGACGCCTCGTGGTAGTCCATGCCGTAGACGGTCGCCGGGTCCTGGGACAGCCGGTAGCGCGCACGCAGCAGCTCGAACAGGCGGTCGGGGCCGTCGTGGACGAGGGGCCGGAACACTCCCACCCGGTCGACCTGCCGGGTCAGGAGTTCCATGACCCCCAGCTCGACGACCTGACGGCCGTCACCGCGGTCGATCCCGGTCACGTACACGCTGCGCGTCACGCGTGTTCTCCCCTTACTTCTGCGGTGGCCTTCGGCGCTCTTCCCCTGTCGGTCCTCGACGGTCATAAAAATCGCCCACCGAGGTGAGCAGGACCATCTTGACAATACCTCCGGGGGTGGATAAGGCGCCTGCCGGTCCGGTGGAAGCGGCACCGCCCTGAGGGACGTGAAACAATTGGATCCGGCTCACCGGTATCAACAGCGAGCAGGAGACACAGCACGATGCGCATCGGAGTTCTCACCGCAGGCGGCGACTGCCCCGGCCTGAACGCAGTGATCCGATCGGTCGTGCACCGAGCGGTCGACAATTACGGCGACGAGGTCATCGGCTTCGAGGACGGCTACGCCGGACTGCTCGACGGCCGCTACCGCACCCTCGACCTCGACGCGGTCAGCGGCATCCTCGCCCGCGGTGGCACGATCCTCGGCTCCTCCCGACTGGAGCGCGACCGCCTGCGCGAGGCCTGCGAGAACGCGCTGGACATCGCGCGCGACTTCGGCATCGACGCGCTGATCCCGATCGGCGGCGAGGGCACGCTGACGGCGGCGCGGATGCTGTCGGACGCGGGCCTCCCGGTCGTCGGCGTCCCGAAGACGATCGACAACGACATCTCGTCCACGGACCGTACGTTCGGCTTCGACACGGCGGTCGGGGTCGCGACGGAGGCGATGGACCGCCTCAAGACGACCGCCGAGTCGCACCAGCGGGTGATGGTCGTCGAGGTCATGGGCCGCCACGCGGGCTGGATCGCGCTGGAGTCCGGCATGGCGGCGGGCGCCCACGGCATCTGCCTCCCGGAGCGCCCCTTCGACCCCGCCGACCTGGTCAAGATGGTCGAGGAGCGCTTCGCCCGCGGCAAGAAGTTCGCCGTCGTCTGCGTCGCCGAGGGCGCGCACCCCGCCGAGGGCTCCATGGACTACGGCAAGGGCGAGATCGACCAGTTCGGCCACGAGCGCTTCCAGGGCATCGGCACGGCACTCGCCTACGAACTCGAACGCCGCCTCGGCAAGGAGGCCAAGCCGGTCATCCTCGGCCACATCCAGCGCGGTGGCGTACCGACCGCGTACGACAGGGTGCTGGCGACCCGGTTCGGCTGGCACGCGGTGGAGGCGGCGCACCGGGGCGAGTTCGGGCGGATGACCGCGCTGCGCGGGACGGACGTGGTGATGGTCCCGCTGGCGGAGGCGGTCACCGAGTTGAAGACGGTACCGAAGGACCGGATGGACGAGGCGGAGTCGGTCTTCTAGCCGGTCCTCGGCCCCTGGTCAGTACGTGCTCCTCTCCACCATGGACCAGAACCGGCTGATGATCTGGTCGAGGAAGTCCCGGCCGGCCTCGCCCGCGTCGACGGCCGCGTTGCCGCCGCCCCAAGTGAGCGTGGCGACCATCTGCGCCTGGTAGTCCTCGTGCAACTCCTGGAGGGCGTCCTCCAGGAGACGCCGGTCCAGCGGCACCATCTTGGCGATCGGGCGTACGTACCCCTGCCAGCGCGTGGTCATGGCGCTGCGCAGCAACTCCGCGAGCTTGGCGTCGCGTCCGGTGACACTGACGAAGTCGGGCAGTGAGAGGTCGAGAAGCTCGGCGAGCGCGGCGGACTGCCGCTCGGTGCCGCGCCACTGGTCGTGCTCCTCCATCCGCAGATACGCGAGGAGTTCGAGCCCGACGGTCCGCGCGACGTCCTCCGGCGCGAGGCCGTGCGAGAGGCGGTGCTCACGCAGCGTGCGTGGCTTGCCGATGAGTTCACCCGCGGAACACCACAACACGCCCGCGAGCGCGCTGAGTTCGGGACCGGAGGGCGCGGTGAGCCCCCGCTCCCAGGCGATGACCAGGTCAGGCGTGACATACGGCAGCCCGTAGGAGGCGCGCATGCCGTACGCGACATGCTCGGGCCCCATGTTGAGAGCGGCACGGAGGCGGCGGGCGGCAGGGGCGTTGAACGGCGGGGTGGGCGGCGTGGACGGGCTGGACTGAGCAGGGAGTCGGCGCACGCGCCACAAGCTAGGGGCGCCTGAGTGCGGTGACTACGGTCTGTTCGGCCAGGATTACGGATTGTGGGAACGTACGGATCCGGTCGGGCGGTGGAGATCGGTTGGGGGTGGGGTGGGGGTGTGTGGTGACGGTGCGTGGCGGTCGCGGGTGCCGGGCGGGGGCTGCGGGGCGGTGAATATGCCGCTCTACCTTGCCATTCGCCGGGGTGGTGGAGTGCGGGGGTTGTTCGGGCGGCGTCGGGTGTGTGGGCGGGGGTCGAAGGGGAGTGCGGTTGGGGTGGGAGCGGTCGTCGGGTGTGCGGGGAAGTGGGGGGTGGCGGGATTTCGACGGTGGGGTGCCTCGGGCCGTGGGCCGGGGGGCTACAGAAGGTCGTCGGCCTTGCCTGCCTTGATGCCGCGGAGGGGATGAGGGTGCGGAGGGCTTCGCGGCCTCCGGGGTGGGGCTGAGGTGGGGTAGCAGGCGGGACAGATCTGCCACTCGGCTGTGGAACCCGCCGGGTGGGGCCGGGGTGTGGGGGTGGAGGGAGGGCTGGACGGGTCGGGGCGGCGTACCGTGATGTCGGTGGGGTTCGACGGGGCGCGGGAGACGGTGCGATGACGACCGGGTACGGCGGGGACCATCTCGACTTCGGTCGGGCGGAGTTCAACGGGCCCTTCACCGCGAAGGCGGAGTATCACCAGCGCGGTGCGGCGCCTACCGCGCTGGATGCGCTGCCGGCGAGGGCGGCGGGATTCACCGGCCGGGGACGTGAACTGGCCCAACTGCTCGACGCGTTCGACCCCGCCGTGGCAGATGCGCCGGAAGCCGTGGTGGTCGCGGCCGTGTCCGGGCTCGGCGGCATCGGTAAGACCGCGCTCGCGGTGGAGGCGGCGCACACTGCCTGCGAGAAGGGGTGGTTTCCGGGCGGGGTGCTCTTCGTCAACCTCCATGGCTACGACGACGATCTCGTGACGGCCGAGCAGGCGGTGGAGGCTCTGCTGAGGGCCCTGGGCGTCGAGCCGGAACACATTCCGACCGGGGTGGACGCGCGAGCCGCGCTGTATCGGTCGGCGCTCGCGGAACGTGGGCGGGAGCGGGGTGCGGTGCTGGTGCTGGCGGACAACGGGTCCTCGGCGGAGCAGGTGCGGCCGCTGCTTCCCGGGGGGACGCGGCACCGGTTGCTCGTCACTTCTCGCAGCAAGCTGCCTCAACTGGGGGCGCGGCTCATGTCGTTGGACGAGTTGAGTGAGGAGGAGGCGTACGAACTCCTTGATCGCGCCCTGAGGATCGCCGATCCATCCGACGCCCGTGTCACGGACGAGGTCGAGGCGTCGGCGGAACTGGCCTCCTGCTGTGGGTACTTGCCGCTGGCTCTTCAGATCGCGGCGGCGCTGCTGGTGCTCGACCGGGACAAGTCCGTGGCTGAACTCGCGGCGGAACTGGGCGAGTCCAGCGATCGTCTCGTGCACCTTGATGACGGTGAGCGCAGTGTCCGTGCCGCCTTTGACCTGTCCTACTGTCGGCTCCCGGCCGATCAGGCACGTCTGCTACGTCTGCTGGCTCTCGCCCCCGGGCCCGAGGTGTCCGCTGAAGTCGTTGCCGCTCTGACCGGGGCGGAGGCTGCGCCGGTCGGTGTCCTCAACGCGCTGTCACGGGCCCATCTCGTCGAGCGGGGGAGTGGGCGTGGGCGGTGGCGGTTGCATGACTTGGTGCGGGCGTTCGGGGTGAGTGTGGTGGCCGGGGATGCGGGGTTGCGGCAAGAGGGGGAGGCGGCGCGGGAGCGGGTGTTGGAGTTCTACCACCGGTGGTCGGACGAGGCGGATGACCGATTGCGGTGGATTCCGGGGTTGCCGGAGTCGGAGCGGTTCGGGGACCGGGGACAGGCGTTGGCGTGGTTCGACGGGGAGCGGGCTGGACTGGTGGCCGCGGTGGGGTGGGCCAGGGAGGAGCGGTTCGCGCGTACCGCGGTACTGATGTCCCTGTGCCTGGGGATGTATCTGGAGTGGCGGCGCTACCTCGACGACCTCATCACGGTCAGCCGTACCGCACTGGAGGCCGCACGCCGGGCCGGGGACAAGCCCGGAGAGGCCATGGCGTGGAACAACCTCGGTGTCGCCCTGCGGGAGACGGGTCGGGCGGAGGAGGCGGTCGGTGCCCACACCTGTGCCCGCGACCTGTTTCAGGCCGCGGGGAACCGCGTCCGCGAGGCCACGGCGTGGAACGACCTCGGTGTCGCCCTGCGGGAGACGGGCCGGGCGGAGGAGGCGGTCGGTGCGCACACCCGTGCTCGCGACCTGTTTCAGGCTGCCGGGGACCGCTACCGCGAGGCCACGGCGTGGCACAACCTCGGCAACGCCCTGCAGACAGCAGATCGGGCGGAGGAGGCGATCGACGCCCTGACCCAGGCCCGCGACATGCACCACGCCACGGGGGACCGGCACGGCGAGGCCATGGCGTGGCACAGCCTCGGCATCGCCCTGCGGGAGACGGGGCGGGTGGCGGAGGCGATCGAAGTATGCGGCAAGGCCCTGGAGATCTACCAGGAGTTCGAGGACTGGTACCGGGCAGGCCAGATCCTCGGCAGCCTGGGCCGTGCCCACGGGGCCGCTGATCACTCCGCCGAGGCCCGTACCTGTTGGCTCCGGGCCGCCGACGCTTACGCCCGGGGCAACGCCCCCGCTGCTGCCGCTCGATGCCGGGCCTTGGCCGAAAAGATCACCCCTTGACCGCCCCGCCCAAAGCAAACCCCCCACCCAACCGCCTCGCCACCAGCACATACAAAAGAATCACCGGCGTCGAATAAACAACCGAAAACGCCGCCAACTGCCCGTACGCCACCATCCCCCGGTTCCCGAAGAACTCGTTGATGCTCACGCTCGCCGGCATCTGGTCCGGGGTGAGCAGCAGCATGAACGGGACGAAGAAGTTCCCCCACATCATCACGAACGAGAAGATCGTCACGACGGCGACGCCCGGACCCATGAGCGGGAGCACGATCCGGAGCAGGGACTGGAACGACGACGCCCCGTCCGTCCAGGCCGCCTCCTCCAGTTCCTTCGGTACGCCGTCCATGAAGTTCTTCATCAGCCAGATGGCGAAGGGGAGTTGGGAGGCGGCGAAGAACAGGATGGTGCCCTGCATGGTGTCGATGAGGTTCACCTGCACGAACAGGGCGTACACCGGCACCATGATCGCCGTGATCGGGAGGCTCGTGGTGAAGAGGATCGTCAGGAGAAAGGGGCGGTTCAGGCGTGAGCGGAAGCGGGACAGGGGGTAGGCGGCGAGGGCCGCGCAGACGACCGTCAGGAGCGTGCCGCCGCCGCACAGGATCAGGCTGTTGAGCAGAGGCGTGAAGGTGATGTCCGGCTTCAGGATCGCGTCGAAGTTGTCGAGGGTGAGGCCGTCGGGGGCCTTCACCCGCAGGCCCGCGTGCGGGTCGAGGGAGGACAGGACGACCCAGGCCAGCGGCAGCGCGAACGCGGCGGCGACCACGAGGAGTCCGGCATCCGCGGCCAGGCGTCGGCTCGTTCGGCGGGAGACGAGCGGGGAACGGGAGGTGGGTGCGAGTGCCATGGGTCAGACCTCCGTCCGCAACAGCCGTACGTACACGAGGGAGAAGAGCGCGCCGACCAGGAGCAGCAGCAGGGCTACCGCCGTGCCGTAGCCGATCATGCTGTTCTGGAAGGCCTGTTCGTACATGAAGAGGGGGAGGGTCTGGCTTCTGTTGCCCGGGCCGCCTCGTGTCATCACCCAGATCAGGCCGAACACGGACAGGGTCTGGAGGGTGTTGAGCATGAGGTTCGTGCCGATCGAGCGGCGGATCATCGGGAGCGTGATGTGCCACATACGGCGCCAGCCGCCCGCGCCGTCGACCTCCGCCGCCTCGGTGATCTCCTTGGGGATCTCGTTCAGGGCCGCCGAGTAGACCAGCATCGAGAAGGCGGTGCCCCGCCACACGTTCGCGAACGACACCGCGAGGATCGGCAGGGTGTACAGCCAGTTCTGGGACGGGAGATGGAGCCATTCCAGGATGGCGTCGAGCGTTCCCTCGCGGCGGAAGAAGGCGTAGAGCAGGAAGCCGGCCACGACCTCCGGCAGTACCCACGCCGTGATCACGATCGCGCCCGTCAGCGTGCGGACCGGCTTCGACGCGCGCTGCATGAGGGAGGCCAGGGCCAGACCCAGCGTGTTCTGGCCGACCAGGGACGACAGCACCGTGAACACCAGCGTCAGCCAGACCGCGTTGAGGAACTCCGTGTCCTTGAAGGCCGCCCGGAAATTTGCGAAGCCGACGAACGACGAGTGGGCCTGGCCGGTGAGTTGGAGGTCGGTGAAGGCGAGGTAGACGCAGTACCCGATCGGACCGGCCAGGAAGAGGAGCAGGATGATCAGGGCGGGGGAGAGGGGGAGGAGCCGGGCCAGGGAACGGGCGACGGGGTGCGGGCGCGTAGGGTGCGTGGGCTTGTGCGGTGCCGCCGGGCCCGGCGGGACATCCGTCAGGTCCGGGCCCGGCGCGTGCTGGGGTGCGGTGGTCACTTCTTGATCACCTGGTTGTCGGTGGCCGACTTGAGCTCGTCGTCGTACGAACTCGCCGCCTTGTCCACCGACATGTCACCCGTCGTCACACCCTCCATCGCCTCCTGGATGGCGGTGGAGACCTTCGGGTACGCCGGGTAGGCGGGCCGGTAGTGCGTGCTCGCCACCAGGTCCGTGAAGAACTTGATGCCGGGCTGGGCGGTCGCGTAGGCCGGGTCGGCGGCGACGTCCTTCCGCACCGAGATACCGGAGTTGGCGATGTACCACTTCTCCGCGTTCGCCTTCGTCTGCATCGTCTTGACGAAGTCGAAGGCCAGGTCGGGGTTGCCGGCCTTGGAGGGGATCGCCCAGGTCCAGCCGCCGGACATGCTCACCTTGCCGGGCGCCTGACCGTGCTGGGTCGGCATGTAGGCGAGCCCCAACTCCTTGGACCACGTGGGCCATTCGTGCCCACTGCCCGCCAACCACGCCTGCGGCAGCCAGGATCCGTCCAGGTTGATGGCCAACTTGCCCTGGGGCAGCAGCTCCCCGGCGACGGTCGTCTGGATGTTGGGGTCCAGGGCGTCGGACACATCCGGGCCCAACTTGTCCTTGTACACGGTGTGTACGAAGGAGAGGGCGTCCTTGAAGCTCTGGCCGGCCTCGATCCACTTCTTGGTGCTCTTGTCGTAGAGGGGGTCGGCCGTCCCGTCGCCCGTGCCGTAGAGCAGCATCTCGAAGCCCTGCATGGTGGCGGCCTCACCGGCGGGCTTGCCCGTGTAGACGTTGAGCGGGGTGACTCCGGGGACCTTCGCCTTGATGGTGCGGGCCGCGCTGAGGACGTCGTCCCAGGTCTTCGGCTGCCAATTGCTCGGCAGCCCCGCCTTCTTGAAGATGGCCTTGTTGAACCACAGGCCCCGGGTGTCCGTGCCGTCCGGCACGCCGTACGTCTTCCCGTCCTCGGCCTTGGCCGCCGTCTTGGCCGTGTCGATGAACTGGTTCCAGTCCGGCCACTTGGCGAGGTAGGAGTCGAGCGGCTTCAAGTACCCGCTGGTGATGTCGGAGTTGATGAGGAACGTGTCCTCGTAGACCAGGTCGGGGGCGGTCTTCGGGGAGCGGAGCATCTGCTGGAGCTTGGTGTAGTACTCCGAGTCCGGGGCTTTGATGGGGACGAGTTCGACCTTCTTGCCGGGGTACTTCGCCTCGAACTGCTTCTTGATGTCCGCGAGATATGTGTCCATCACCTTGATGGAGTTGTCCGTGGACTGCTTGAAGGAGATCTTGACGGTGTCCGGGTCACTTCCGGATCCGCTGCCGCAGGCGGTGAGGGTTGTTGCGGCGAGCGCGAGGGCTGAGATGGCTGCGAGGGCGACGGCGGTGGGGCGCACGGGCACGACCTCCTATGGGCTCACATCGTTGTGGCCTGGCCGGATGGCTGCCCGGTGACGGTAAGTGGATTGGTCTAGTCAGGTCAATGAGTGTGCGCGGGCCAGGTTGTGGAGGGTTGCGTCAGTTCGTGGACGCTTCCGCTACCGCTCCCCCTCTCCAGCCTCCCGGCCCACCCGTTTGGCGACGAAGGGACCGTTGAAGGTGCTGCCTCGGAAGTCGAGGTGGTCACCGCCGTAGGTGGACCCGCGACGAGGTCCTTCCGCGGAGTTGTCGGCGTTGGCCGAACGCCCCGATCGCCCCGGGAACGGCGTCAGTTCACGCAGTACCGCCATCACCGCGGCGGCCGCGCGCTCCGCCGCCCTCGGCTGTGAACCCCCGGCATCCGCAAGCGACTTGTCGCTGTCCGCCCGATCGCTGATCCCGCGTACCACCAGTGCGTCCCCACCGGCCAGGTGTACCGCGCCGGCGACCCCAGCGCCCTCCATCTCGATGGCCGCCGCGTCGCCGTAGCGCGTCCGCAGATGCTCGGCCAGTGCCGAGGTGGACGACGCCAGCACCACGTCCCCCGCGGCGATCGGTTTCAGGTGTGCGTGCGGGTCATCCCGCAACGCGTCCCGTGCCGCCTGCTCCAGCCGGTGCGAAGCCCGCCACGCCTCCGGACGGACCAGGAACTCCTCGTCCGTCTCCTTGCCACCATGGATGCCGTACACCTTCGTGGCCACCACGACGTCGCCGAGTCCGATGTCGGCCTTGAGGCTGCCGGCGACCCCGACGAAGAACACCGCCTCCGGCTCCAGCCACGACATCACCCGCTCGGTGAGCGCCGCCGCCGTCAGATTGCCCTCGCCCATCTCCACCAGGGCAACGGACCAGTCGGTACCGGGCAGTTGGCCCACCACGGCCCTCGTCCCGCGCGGATGCTCCCGCTTCCGTACGTCCGTCAGATGACCCCGCACGGCGCTGTACTCCAACGGCAATGCGGTCAGCACCGCCACAATGGGTTGAGTCACCCCCCTAAGGTACTTTCAACTCACCTGCGCAGAGGGCGTGTCGGGACCAGGAAGAGACGAGAAGAGAGGACGTCGGTGCCTGAACGAGATGTCACCGCGGGCCAGTTGCTCCTCGCCGAGTACACAAGCATCAAGGACGAGCAGAAGTCCCGTATCGGCTTCCGCGACAACCTCCTCTATGTCACCCTCACGGTCGTCGCCGCCGTCATCGCCGCCGCCGCGCAGGCGAGGCAGTCCGAGATGCTGCTCGCGCTGCCGCCGGTGTGTGTCGTCCTCGGCTGGACCTACCTCGTCAACGACGAGAAGATCTCCGCGATCGGGACGTACATCCGCGACGACCTGGGCCCCCGTCTCGCCGAACTCGCCCACGCCGACACGGTCTTCGCCTGGGAGACCGCCCACCGCTCCGACCGCCGCCGCCGCTCCCGCAAGGTCATCCAGTGTGCCGTCGACCTGCTGGCGTTCTGCGTGGTGCCGTTCGCCGGGCTCGTCGTCTACTGGGCCGCGGGGGCGGGCGAAACGTCCTCCGGGCTGCTCGCCCTGTCCGCCGTCGAGGCGCTCATCGTCGTAGGACTGGGGCATCAGGTGCTGAGCTACGCGCGGCCCTTCAACTCGCCCCGCCCTGCTGCCCCTTGACCCACCGATACTGCAACTCCGGCCGCCCCACAGTCCCGTACTGCGGACTCCGCGCGGCCCGCCCCGCCTCCACCAGATGCTCCAGGTAGCGGCGGGCAGTGATCCGCGAGATCCCCACCGCCTCAGCCACCCCGGCAGCGGTGAGGCCCTCCCCGCAGTCCCGCAGAGCGACCGTTACCCGCTCCAGCGTCGGCGCGCTCAGCCCTTTGGGCAGGGCCGCGGGTGATGGGGCCCGCAACGCGGCCAGCGCGCGGTCGACCTCGTCCTGGCCGCTCGCCTCGCCCGCCGCCGCGTGGAACTCTGCGTAGCGGACGAGCCGGTCCCGCAGCGTCGCGAACGTGAACGGCTTGAGCACGTACTGCACCACCCCCAGCGACACGCCCTCCCGCACCACCGCCAGGTCCCGCGCCGACGTCACCGCTATCACGTCCGCGTGATAGCCGGCCGCCCGCAGGGAGCGGGCCAGTTGCAGGCCGTGCACGTCCGGGAGGTGCAGGTCCAGGAGGAGCAGGTCGACCTTCGTCCGCTCCAGGACGCGGCGCGCCTCCGCACCCGTGTGCGCCTTCCCGACCGCGACGAAACCGGGCACCCGGCCGACGTACATCACATGCGCGTCGGCCGCGACGGGATCGTCCTCCACGACCAGGACGCGGATGGGCTCCACAGGCTCGCCGTTCGTCATGCCTCGCCACCTCCGGAAAGCGCGCCCTCGGAGGCCCTGGCCCCGTCCCGCAACGGCAACCGCACCTCGAACACCGCCCCGCCGCCCTCCGCCTCCGCCACCGTCAGCGTCCCCTCGTGCCGGTTCACCGCCTGCCGTACCAACGCCAGCCCCAGCCCGCGACCCCCTGGCCCCGCCGGCTTCGTCGAGAAGCCGCGCTGGAAGACCGCCTCCGCGTGGGCCGGATCCACCCCCGAACCCGTGTCCGCGACCCGCAGTACCAGCGCGAGGGTGTCCACCGTGTACGCCGTCACCGTGACCCGCGCCCGCAGACTGCCCTGGGCCGCGTCCACCGCGTTGTCGATGAGGTTCCCGAGGATCGTCACCAGGTCCCGGGCGGAGAGGGACCCGGGGAGCATGCCGTCGTCGAGACAACTGTCCTCCGATACGACCAACTCGACGCCCCGCTCGTTGGCTTGAGCCGTCTTGCCCAGCAACAGGGCAGCCAGCACAGGCTCGTTGACCGCCGCGACCACCTGATCGGTGAGGGTCTGGGCGAGTTCCAGTTCAGCCGTGGCGAAGTCGACCGCTTCCTCCGCGCGCCCCAGCTCGATCAGCGAGACGACCGTGTGCAGCCGGTTCGCCGCCTCGTGCGCCTGGGAGCGCAGCGCCTGCGTGAAGCCGCGCTCGGAGTCCAACTCGCCCATGAGGGACTGGAGTTCGGTGACATCGCGGAGAGTCACCACTGTTCCCCGCCGCTCCCCGCCCGACACCGGCGAGGTGTTGACGACCAGTACCCGTGACGCCGTCAGATGCACCTCGTCCACCCGGGGCTCCGAGGACAGCAGCGCCCCCGTCAGCGGCGCGGGCAGACCCAGGCTCGCCACCGAGCGGCCCACCACCTCCGCGTCCGGGCCCACGCCCAGCAGCTCCCGTCCGCCGTCGTTCATGAGCGCCACCCGGTACTGCCCGTCGAGCATCAGCAGCCCTTCCCGCACCGCGTGCAGCGCGGCCTGGTGGTAGTCGTGCATATGGCTCAGCTCGGCCGCGTTCATGCCGTGGGTGTGGCGGCGCAGGCGCGCGTTCACGACGTACGTTCCTACGGCACCCAGTGCCAGGGCGCCGGCCGCGACCCCGATCAGGGCCGTGACCTGGTCCTGCACGCGCTGGGTGATCGCCTCGACGCGGATGCCGGCGCTGACCAGACCGATGACTTGGGTGTGGGCGCCGTTCCAGACCGGGGTCACCGCGCGGACGGACGCGCCGAGCGTACCGGTGTAGGTCTCGGTGAAGGTGCGGCCGTTGACGGCGGGCCCGATGTGACCGAGGAACTTCTTCCCGATCTGCTTCTTGTCCGGGTGCGTCCAGCGGATGCCCCGCGGGTTCATGATCGTGATGAAGTCGACCCCGGTGTCCCGCTGGACCTTCACGGAGTACGTCTCCAGGTGGGCGGTCGGGTCGGACGTACCGATGGCCGCCGCCACCGTCGGTGTGTCGGCGACCGAGCGCGCCACCGCGATGGCCTGCCGGCCGGCCGCGTCCTCGGCCTGGCTGCGGTCGCTGACGTAGGTGAACAGCGCGTACCCGGCGACGACGACCGCTATCAGCACGGCCTGCATGCCGAAGAGCTGGCCGGCGAGGCTGCGGGGACGGGGGACGTGCGGGATGCGCATGTCGTCAGTGTGCCCCTCCGGTTAAGGATGAACTAAATGAACGCAAGGGTGACCGCCCTCACAAGCCGGGAGATAGTCACCGCAACCCCCGGACGTGAGCCGCACTCGCACCCCGGGTTCCGCCGGTCGTGAGCCGCACGCCGGATGATGCCGACGACGTCGTCAAGGAGGGCAGCCGTGGCCAGCACCCCCGCACCCGCACCTGCCGCACCCGCAGCACCCCGCGCGAAGCGGGACCGTACCCACTACCTCTACCTCGCGGTGCTCGTCGCCGTCGCTCTCGGCATCATCGTCGGGTTCGCCGCGCCGGACTTCGCCAAGGAGCTGAAGCCGCTCGGTACCGGCTTCGTCGCGCTGATCAAGATGATGATCGCTCCGATCATCTTCTGCACGATCGTGCTCGGCGTCGGCTCCGTACGGAAGGCCGCGCAGGTCGGCAAGGTCGGCGGGCTCGCGCTCGGCTACTTCATCGCGATGTCGTTCGTGGCGCTGGCCATCGGCCTGGTGGTCGGCAACATCATCCACCCGGGCAGCGGCATGCACATCACCGCGGCCGTCAAGGGTGTCGGACACACGCAGGCCCAGGCCGCCGCCGAGGGCCCGGTCGACTTCCTGCTCGGGATCATCCCGACCACCTTCGTGTCGGCGTTCACCGAGGGCGAGGTCCTCCAGACGCTGCTGATCGCGCTCCTCGCGGGCTTCGCGCTGCAGGCCATGGGCCGGACCGGCGAGCCGGTGCTGCGTGGGGTCGAGTACATCCAGAAGCTGGTCTTCCGCATCCTCGGCATGATCATGTGGGCCGCGCCCGTCGGTGCCTTCGGCGCGATGGCCGCGGTGATCGGCGAGACCGGCATGGACGCGCTCAAGGCACTGGGCACGATCATGGCCGGCTTCTACATCACCTGTTTCCTGTTCGTCGTGATCGTGCTCGGCACGCTGACCAAGCTGGTCGCCAAGGTCAACCTCTTCCAGCTGCTGAAGTACCTCGGCCGCGAGTTCCTGCTGATCGTCTCCACCTCCTCCTCCGAGTCCGCGCTGCCGCGGCTCATCGCGAAGATGGAGCACCTGGGTGTCGGCCGCCCGGTCGTCGGTATCACCGTGCCGACCGGCTACTCCTTCAACCTCGACGGCACGATGATCTACCTGACCATGGCCTCGCTGTTCATCGCCGACGCCATGGACCAGCCGATGAACATCGGCCAGCAGATCGGCCTGCTGCTCTTCATGATGGTCGCCTCCAAGGGCGCGGCCGGCGTCTCCGGCTCCGGTATCGCCGTACTGGCCAGTGGTCTGCAGTCGCACAAGCCGGCCCTGGTCGACGGTGTCGGCCTGATCATCGGCATCGACCGCTTCATGAGCGAGGCCCGCGCCGTCACCAACTTCGCGGGCAACGCCGTCGCCACGCTGCTCATCGGCACCTGGACCGGCCAGGTCGACAAGGAGCGGGTGAACCGGGTCCTCGCGGGTGAACTGCCCTTCGACGAGACGACGTTGCTCGACGAGAAGGAGGGCGAGGAGCACCTCGACGTGGTGCCCGAGCAGGGCGGTATCGAGCACGGTGGCGAGAAGGAACTCGCCAAGGCCTGACCGGCCCCACCGGCGGGGCGCCCGGACCCACCTGAACTCGGTCCGGACGCCTCAGGGATTCCGGGCGGCTGGGTGTCCCCCCGTCGCTCAGCCGCCCGGTCCACCTCCCCCTCGTTCAAGCGGATGCACTAGCGTGCCGTGCCGTGCCGGAAACCTTCGGCGCGGCACGGCACGACGCGTTTCGGTGGGAGTCACGGGGGCCATGGGCATGAAGATCGACTGGGACCGGCGGCACTGCGCACGGCACGGGCACGTGACGTACGCGCCCGACGAGACGGCGCTACGGGAGCGGCTGCGGGCCGAGACCGGGCTCGGGACGGCGTGGCGGTGTCTGCGCTGCGGCGACTTCGTGCTCGGCGACCCGCACGGGTCGGGGCCCGCCGAGCACGCCCCGCTGGTGCCGCGCGGGAAGGTGCTGCGGGATCTGTTCATCCTGCGGTTCCTGGCGATCGAGCGGGCCGTGCGCGGAGTGTTCATCGTGCTGGTGGCCGCCGCGGTGTGGAAGTTCAGCAACAGCCAGGACTCGGTGCGCAAGCTCTTCGACGACTACCTGGACGTCTTCCGCCCGGTCTTCAAGCACTTCCACTACGACCTCGACCACTCGCCCGTCGTCGGCTCCATCCAGAAGACCTTCGGCTACAAGCACTCCACGCTGGTCCTGGTCGCCGTACTGCTGCTGGCGTACGCGCTGATCGAACTCGTCGAGGCCGGCGGCCTCTGGTACGCCAAGCGCTGGGCGGAGTATCTGACGGTGGTCGCCACCGCCGCGTTCCTGCCGCTGGAGATCTACGAACTCACCGAACACATCAGCTGGTTGAAGATCGCCACCCTCGTCCTCAACGTCCTCGCCGTCCTCTACATCGCCCTCGCCAAGCGGCTGTTCGGCCTGCGCGGCGGCCGCAAGGCCTTCGACGAGGAGCGCGAGAGCGCGTCCTTGCTGGAGGTGGAGACGTCCGCGGGGGTCATGGTCTGACACCCTGGTCCGACACATCGGAACTATGGAGGCGGACATGGGCGAACCGGGCGGAGTGGAGATCGTCAGCGCGGCGGAGTACGAGCGCCGGTACGGGGCCGGACGCGAGCCCTCACCGCTGTCGATGGAGCAGATCGGCGTCCTGTTCCACGAGTTCCTCGCCGCCGTGGCCCGCCCGAAACGCACGGACGACGACCACGCCCGCAACCTCACCAAGCGTCTGTGCGACCACCTCGGCACCGCGCCCGCCGACCGGCCCGTCGTCAAGGCCGCGTATCCGCCCTACGACCTCCCCAACGTGCATCTCGCGCTGGAGAACTGGTTCGCCGCGGACGGCCGTTCCTACGAACTGGTCGGCATGCGGGGCGCGCAGAACCGCGGTGATCTCACGCTCGGCGACATCCTCGAAGCCGCCGACCGGCACGACCGGTTCACGATCGGCGCCGTCGACTACGCGCAGCTGCCGGTCTCGCCCGACGCCGAACTCGCCTGTGTCTCCTGCGGGTTCTACCTCGGCGCGGACGGCGACGACCGGTTCGCGGTACTGCTGCGCGGACCGGCCGACGAATACGGGCGCGACAAGGTCGAGATCGAAGTCCTCGCGCGGGACAAGGAGTTCGCGGACCGACTGCTCGCCGAGATCGACGCACTGGTGCTTGAGCACAACATCTTCCGCGGCCAGGTGCTGTCCTTCGAGGGCTCCGAATTCGGCCAGGGCCTCGGCCCGTTCCGCTTCCACCGCCGCCCCGCGCTGACCCGGGACGACATCGTCCTCCCCGAGGGACTCCTGGAGCGTGTCGAACGCCAGGTCGTCGGCGTGGCCCGCCGCCGCGCCCAACTCCGCGCGGCCGGCCAGCACTTGCGCCGAGGTCTCCTCCTCTACGGCCCGCCCGGCACCGGCAAGACCCACACGATCCGCTATCTCCTCTCCCACCTCCCGCAGTTCACGGTCGTCGTCCTCTCCGGTACGAGCATCGATGCCATCGGTCCCGCCTGTGCGCTGGCCCGGATGCTCCAGCCCGCGCTCGTCGTCCTGGAGGACTGCGACCTGATCGCCGAGGCCCGCGACCATGGCGGCGAACAGCCCCTGCTCTTCCAGGTGTTGAACGAGATGGACGGCCTGAGCGACGACGCCGACGTGGCCTTCCTCCTCACCACCAACCGCGCCGACCTCCTCGAACCGGCTCTGATCCAACGCCCCGGCCGAGTCGACCTGGCCGTCGAGATCCCCCTCCCGGACGCCCCGGGCCGCGCCCGCCTCCTCGACCTCTACGGCACCGGCCTCGACCTCGGCGAAGAGGTGACCGAGGAGGTCGTCTCCCGCACGGAGGGCACGACGGCGTCCTTCACGAAGGAACTGGTACGCCGGTCCGTGCTGATCGCGGCGGAACGCGAGTCGCCGCGCACCGAACCGGCCGACGTCCGCGCGGCCCTCGACGAACTCCTGTCCGACCGGGACCAGTTGACGCGGCGGTTGCTCGGGGTACGTCCACCTTCCGAGGAGTCCTAGCCGGCCCCATGTCCCGTTTCCCGGCGTTGCCTTGACGCCCGCGTCAAGGATTACCGTCGTAGGCATGCGAATCGGCGAGCTGGCCGCGCGGGCCGGGACCACCACGCGGGCGTTGCGGTACTACGAGTCGCGGGGGTTGCTGCCCGCGCGGCGCGGGGGGAACGGGTATCGGACGTACGACGAGGGGGATCTGAAGCTGCTGCGGCAGATCAGGACCTTGCAGGACTTCGGGTTCGACCTGGAGGAGACGCGGCCCTTCGTGGAGTGTCTGCGGGCCGGGCATCCGGAAGGGGACTCGTGCCCGGCGTCGCTCGCGGTCTACCGGCGGAAGCTGGCCGAACTGGATTCCCTGATCGGGGAGTTGCAGGCGGTGCGGGCGGAGATCGGGGTGCGGCTGGCGTCGGTCGAGGAGCCATCACCGTTGTGCGAACTGGGAGGGCGGGACCTGTGATCGATGTGACGGACGAGAATTTCGCGGCCGAGGTGATCGGGGCGGAGCTGCCGGTGCTGGTGGAGTTCACGGCGGACTGGTGTCCGCCGTGCCGGCAGATGGGGCCGGTACTGCGGGCCCTCGCCGCCGAGGAGGCGGACCGGCTGAAGGTGGTGCAGTTGAACGTGGACCAGAATCCGGAGATCACCAACGCCTACAAGGTTCTCTCGATGCCCACGTTCATGGTCTTCCGGGGTGGTGAGCCGGTGAAGTCCATGGTGGGAGCGCGGCCCAAGCGCCGACTGCTGGCGGAACTGGACGACGTGATCTGAGCCGCTGACGCGAGAGTCCTGGAACGAGAAAATCCCCTGAGCAATTGCGCTCGGGGGATTTCTTTGCGTATATTCAATGGTTCGCGACTTCGCGGGAATTGAGTCGCGAAGAGGTTCAGTGAGCACAGTATATATGTCCGGGAGTGGAATTGTCAAACAGCGATGAAATTCACGGTGAGCAGGAATTCATCGACGGTCTGTACGCACGCGTGGACGCGCTGCGCGGCGCCACCGAGGACTCCGTCACGGACGCGCTCGGGCAGGGCAACACGCCCATGCAGGCCCGGCTGGAGCGGGACATCCTGGTCGCCGAGCGCTCGGGGCTGCTCGCCGCGCTGAACGCCGTGGACGGCTCGCTCTGCTTCGGCCGGATCGACCTGACCTCCGGGGTCCGGCACCACATCGGCCGGATCGGCATCCGTGCCGCCAACTCCGATCTCACACCGATCCTGATCGACTGGCGGGCCGATGTCGCCCGCCCCTTCTACCTCGCCACCGGCCACACCCCGATGGGCCTGCGCCGCCGCCGGCACCTCACCACCGACGGCCGCCGCGTCACCGCCCTGCACGACGAGATCCTCGACCTCGGCGACGCCACCCGCACCGGCCACGAGGACCCGACCGGCGACGCCGTGCTGCTCGCCGCGCTCAACTCCGCGCGCACCGGCCGGATGAGCGACATCGTGCAGACCATCCAGGCCGAACAGGACGAGATCATTCGGGCCCCGCACCGCGGGGTGCTCGTCGTCGAGGGCGGTCCCGGCACCGGCAAGACCGCCGTCGCGCTGCACCGGGCCGCGTATCTCCTCTACGAACACCGGGAGTTGCTGGCGAAACGGGCCGTCCTCATCGTCGGCCCGAACCCCGCCTTCCTCGGCTACATCGGCGAGGTGCTGCCCTCCCTCGGCGAGACCGGCGTCCTCCTCGCGACGGTCGGCGAACTCTTCCCCGGCGTGAAGGCCACGGCCACCGACAGCCGGGCGGCCGCCGCGGTGAAGGGCCGTGCCGACATGGCGGACGTGCTCGCCGCCGTCGTACGCGACTGGCAGTCGCTGCCCGACCCGGTGATCGCGATCGAGCACGACCGCGAGATCCTCATGCTCGACGACGGCCTGGTCCGGATGGCCCGCGACCGCACCCGCGAGGCCCGGCTCCCGCACAACGCGGCCCGCGAGCACTTCGAGGGCCACATCCTCAACACCCTCACCGAGATGGTCGCCGAACGCATCGGCACCGACCCCTTCGACGGGGGCAACCTGCTCGACCCGAGCGACATCACGCAGATCCGCGACGAACTCGCCGAGAACCCCGAAGTCTGGGCCGCCATCGACCAGTTGTGGCCGCGCCTGACCCCGCAGTACCTCGTCGCGGACTTCCTCGCCGACCCCGTCGGTTATGTCTCCGACGACGACGCGGACGCCATCCGCCGCCCGGTGACCCGCGAGTGGACCGTGGCGGACGTACCGCTGCTCGACGAGGCCGCCGAACTCCTCGGCCGCGACGACCGGGTGGCCCGGGCCCGCGCCGAACGCGAACGCGAGAACCAAGTGTCCTTCGCACAGGGTGTGTTGGACGTGTCCTTCGCCTCCCGGACCTACGAGTTCGAGGACAAGGAGGAGGACGACCCGGAGGGCTCCGAGGTGCTCTCCGCGCACGACATCATCGACGCCGAGCGCTTCGCCGAGCGGCACGAGGAGGAGGACCACCGCAGCGCCGCCGAGCGCGCGGCGGCCGACCGTACCTGGGCCTTCGGCCACATCATCGTCGACGAGGCACAGGAACTCTCCCCGATGGCCTGGCGGTTGCTGATGCGCCGCAGCCCCACCCGCTCGATGACCCTGGTCGGCGACCCGGCCCAGACCGCCGAGCCGGCCGGTGTCGGCTCCTGGTCGGAGATCCTCGCCCCCTACGTCGAGGACCGCTTCAGCCACACCCGCCTCGGCGTCAACTACCGCACCCCCGCCGAGATCATGGACCTCGCGGCGGCCGTCGTCCGCGCCGAGAACCCGGCCTTCGAACCGCCGAGTTCGGTACGGTCCACAGGTGTACGACCCTGGGTCCGCGCCACCGACGACCTCCCCGGCGCCGTCGCCAAGGCGGTCGCCGAACTCACCCCCACCGAGGGCCGCCTCGCCGTCATCGCCCCACGCGACCTGCACCGCAGGCTGGCCGCGCACCTGGACGGCGTCACCGCAGGCACCGAACCGGACCTGACCCAGACCGTCGTCCTGCTCGACCCACGACAGGCCAAGGGGTTGGAGTTCGACTCCGTACTCGTGGTCGAGCCGGGGCGGTACGGCACGAGCGACCTGTATGTGGCGCTGACTCGGGCGACCCAGCGGCTTGGGGTACTTCACACCGGGGCGCTACCAAAGGCGCTGACGGAACTCTGAGCAGGCGTCGGGCTGCGTGGGCCGGCCGTCTTCGCTGTCCCGGCCGCGGCATCGCGGGCAACGAAGACGGAACTGACGATCCAAGCCGGACGCTACTGAAGTTGAATGCGTGATGTCGGCCTGTTCGGGATCAGCTGTCCATGATCAGGCCGACATCACGCATTCACTCAGTAGCGGCCGAGGAATCCTTCGACCACTGTCGCCAGGGCCTCCGGGCTCTCATCCGGGGCGAAGTGGCCGACGTCGTCGAAGACCTCGAGCTCGGCGTTCGGATACCACTGCAGCCAGGTGGACCGCATGGTCTCGGGGCCCATCGCCGGGTCGTTCGCACCGGCTACGACAAGCACCGGGGTTGGATTTCCCTCGACCCGCTCGTGGATGTCGGAGCCACGAGTCCAGGATTCGAGGTACGAGCGCAGGGCCGCCGACGAGGAGCGTTCAGAGCCGCTCACTCTGGCATCCAGCCATGCATCGTCGTGCTGGCTGCCGGTGGTGACGTCGAAGATCGTCCTGCGGTTGCCGGAATCCTCCACGGCCCCGACGAACAGGTCCCACATCTCCCCTTCAAGTGGGAACCCGGACGCTGGTACCGGCGAGATGCCGACGATCGAGCGGACCCGCGAGGGGGCGTCCAGCAACATCAGCTGGGCCGCCTTGCCGCCCATGGAGTGACCGATGACCGAGAAGGTGTTCCAGCCGAGGTCGTCGGCCACGGCGAGGGCGTCCGCCGCGATCTCCTCCATCGTGTACGTGCCGGTGGTGTCCATCGCTTCGCCGTACCCACGGCAGTCCACGAACGCATAACTGAACGCGCTCCCGTCCAGGTACCGCCGCAGATCGGCGAAACTCGATCTGTCGCTGAGCCAGTGGTGGAGTGCGAGGACCCGCTCCGGACCGCTGCCCTGCACCTCGTACGGAATTACGTGTCCAGCTGCATGACCTGTCACAACGTTGGGTCTCCCTCTCCGGGCCGGGCCGGAATCCCGCCGGCTTGAGACTTCGTCCCAACGGCGTATGCGTGATGCCGGTCAGCCGTCCATGATCAGGCCGGTGCCGGCCAGGCAGCCGCCGACCAGGTCCGGGCGGTACTGGATCTGCTTGAGCTTGTGCTTGACGGCGCGGGTGATCTGGCCGAGGTTGGCTGCGGCGAGGTTGCCGATGTCGCGCTTGACCAGCGACCAGATGCCCTCTTGCGGGTTGAGGTCCGGCGAGTAACTCGGCAGCTGGAAGACAGTGAGCCAGTCCGCGTGATCGACGATGAACTCGCGCATCGGTTCGACCAGGTGCATACGCAAGTTGTCCCACACGAGCACGATCGGGCCGCCGAGCTGAATGTGGGCCCTGACCAGCAGGTCGCGCAGGTCACGCCAGCCGATGCCCTTCGGCTCGCCCTTGCGGCCTCGGTACTCCCGGACCGAGTAGAACATCCGGGAGCGCTTCCCCGGCTTGTAGCAGGTCAGCCCGGCCATGGACACCCGTCCCGAACCCCGGCCGCGGACCCGGACCACCGGCGTGCAGCCTCTGCGCCCCCAGCTCTTCGCACGCGGCGGCGTCATCGACTGCCCGGCTTCGTCCTCGAAGACGATCCAGCCGTTGCACGCCGCCGCGGTGCTCTTACCAGCGGCCAGATCTCCTTCTTCCACACCTCGACCGCCTGGTCGTCGCGCTCGATCGCCCGGCGGGCCGGCTGCTGCCAGGACCAGCCGTGCCGCTTCAGCAGCAGCCAGGTGCCCTCCACCGTGAAGCTCACGTGGAACAGCCGGCCGATCAGCGTCTTGATCCGCACCAGTGTCCACCGCTGGTCGGCCCAGCCGTGGACCAACGGCCCGCGTCCCAACTCCCGTTCCAGCCTGACGATCTGTTTCTCGTTGAGCCTCGGTCGCCCAGGCGATCCCTTCGACAGGACCCCCGCTTCGCCGCGCTCGCGCCACTGGCGGCGCCACCGCTCCACGGACCGCTCGCTGACCCGCAACGCGGCAGCGATCTCCCTGTTCTTCCGCCCGTCTTCGAATCGTTCCACGGCCTGAAGCCGGACGCACTCCCGCGCGGCTCTCCCGGCGTCGGTCAACCCGCCGCCCTGTGCGTATCTCACGGTCCACGGCTACCGGAGCGGACCGGCCGCCGTCAGGCGAACGGCTCCGACATCACCCAATCAAGTTCAGTACAGCGGTCGAGGAACGCGCCACTGCTTCGTCAGTCCGCTGGCGTGGGCTGCACCGTTCTCCACGTCGTCAGGATGAACTATTGCATCCGGAATGTTCATGTAGTGCATCAAGGGAGGCACGTGAACCTTGAGACTTCGGCCCATACGAGTGTGCGGACAGGGAAAAGTACCCTTCCTGACCATCTGGTAGGCAGCAGATTCAGTGATTCCCAATGCTTCTGCTGCGGCGGAGATCCCGATGAACGATGGAAAGAAGTCGGAGATGTAGTAGTAGTGGCTTGATCCGAGCAGGCTGCTGCGGGCCAGCATGGGTGCGTTCGAGGCCCGTGATATCACGTCCGGCCGACGGCCGGCGCGCAGGTCGTCGTGAAAGCGGGTGGCGGCGTCCATACAGTTGTGCTTGTGAAATAGTGCACCGTTCCGCTCACCTCGAATCTGTTCGGCAACAGCCGGATCTCGCGGGTCGGTGTTATGAATGATCGAAGACGGTTTGAGACCCGGCAGTTCCGGAGTGTCAGCGGTTTCGAGGAAGTCCTCCGGACGTTCGATGACGGTCTCGCGGGTCTGATCCGTGGCCCGCTGGTAGGCGGCTCGGATCGCTGCCTTTCGCATGAGTACGGGTACGTCACGAGGAGGTACACCTTGAACTGTTTCTGTCCAGATGGTGAGGCCTGCCTCGAACATGTCGGAGCGTACGTCCGACAGGTCTACGTAAAGATCCCGAGAGATTCGGACGGAGCGTCCATGGAGTGAGGCCATGACGCAATCCAAAACAATCATGCGCCACTTGTCATTGCCGCGCATGTCATGGAGTCGTCCCATCGCTACCATCGATTCCCATAGGCGAGACGGTTTGGGCTGTCCTTTTATCATGGTAGCGCTGGCGCGAAAAGCGCCATACTTGGGGTGGCGTGTGATTTCGCAGCGCTTTGAGTCGCCCGCGTGAACGCAAATCGGTTCTTCACCGCAGGCGCGTGAAACATATTGCATGACGTAATCGAAAGCGTCAGCCACGATCAGTGCTCCCATACTTGATCCCTCGGGATGGGTAAGCAGAGCATGGGGTTGAGCTGAGTGGTGGATCTCCGTTATTTCGGAGTTAGTCGATAATTGCTCGATACTGACAGTGTGGAAAATGTGCAGTATCTGAACTTGTTCTATTAACCCCCTTGGGGCTGCGGTGGTGAGTGTTCTGTGCCACAGAAGGGTGATCACCAGAAAGGCTCACATGGCCCCCGGAGACTCGGCACTACGTCCTCGACAACCAGGATGTCCGGATTCCCCATCGGGGGCGGCCCTGGGTACGTTCGGCTGCATGGTTGATGACTGCTTCGGGCATCCGCGACTCGCTGCGATCTACGATCCACTCGACACCGACCGCAACGATCTCGACCCCTATCTCCGCATAGTGGACGAGTTCGGGGTGTGCCGGGTTCTGGACATCGGCTGCGGCACAGGGGTGTTCGCGCTCCTGCTGGCCGACCGTGGTGTCGATGTGGTCGGCGTCGATCCCGCTCAGGCGTCCATCGACATCGCCCGGGCTAAACCGGGCGCTGAGCGGGTGCGCTGGATCAGCGGCGACGCGACAGTTCTCCCGCCACTACGGGTCGACCTCGTGGCGATGACGGCGAATGTCGCCCAGGCCATCGTTGACCAGGACACCTGGCAGAAGACGCTGCGTGGAGCCTACGAGGCGCTCCGGCCCGGCGGCCTGCTGGTCTTCGAGACCCGTGATCCGGCCAGTCGTGCCTGGGAAGAGTGGACGCAAGAGAACTCCTACCGCGTGACGGAGATCCCGGGCGTCGGCCCAGTCGAGAGCTGGGTCCAGTTGATCGAGGTGGACCTGCCCCTGGTGACCTTCCGAGGGACGTACGTCTTCGCAGCGGACGGACAGGTGCTGACCTCAGATTCGACGCTGCGTTTCCGGGAACGTGAGGAGACCGAGGCGGACCTGCTCACGCACGGCTATGTCGTGCAGGACGTGCGCGATGCGCCTGACCGAACAGGCAGAGAGTTCGTCTTCCTCGCTCGACGCTCCGAGAGTTCCCGATCCGGGCTAAACAGCATCCGACACTGAAAGGAGTGGCGGCGAGGGCGGTGCTACGAACTCACTCCGCCTAGCGGTGAACGACAGGAGACCGTGGAAGGGGTGGCCTCCAGTCCGGCGGCAACAGGGCCCATGAACAGCGGTCCAGCCATTCCCTGAATCGGATGGGTGGGGCGCCGCCGAAGTGGTCCAAGAGGAGCGGGGCGATCCGGTCGCAGGAACTAGGAAATGGGCAGCAGCGCACGCCGCTCCTCATCGTTCCCGTCCCACCACCAGCCGCGCCCGCTCCGCTCAAGACGGGAGGGCGCCTCTCCCGCGCTCACCTCGCAGAGACAGGACCGGTACTCCTCGGCAAAAGACCCGCCGAGTTTCTGTTCCGCCTCGACGATCTCTACCTCGGTGAGGGGCGACTCTGCCGAGCCAGGCTGATCCGAAAGGCAAGTCTCAGCGCCACTTGGCCGCGCTGTCCTGTCAGGCCGGCCGCAGCCAGACCGTAGCCAGCGGCGGCAAGGTCAGTCGGATGCTGGCCGGGCGGCCGTGCCATGCCGTTGGTTCTGGCTTGACGGGGGCCGGGTTGGTGACGTCGCTGCCGCCGTAGGCGGCGGTGTCGGTGTTGAGGGCTTCGTGCCAGGCCGGGATGTCGTCGGGGATGCCGAGGCGGTAGTCGTGGCGGACGACGGGGGAGAGGTTGCTGACGGCGAGGAGGGGGGAGCCGTCGGCGTCGTACCGAAGGAATGCGAAGACGTTGTCCTCGGCCGCGTCGCCGGTGATCCATTGGAAGCCTGCGGGGTCTGTGTCGAGCTGCCACAGGGCCGGGGTGTGGCGGTACACCGTGTTGAGGTCGCGGACCAGGTCGCGTACGCCCCGGTGGTCGGCTTCGGCGCCGTAGGCCGGGTCGAGGAGCCACCAGTCGGGGCCGTGGGTCTCGGACCACTCGGCGCCCTGGGCGAACTCCTGGCCCATGAAGAGGAGTTGCTTGCCCGGGTGGGCCCACATGAAGGCGAGGTAGGCCCTGAGGTTGGCGCGTTGTTGCCACCAGTCGCCGGGCATCTTCGAGACCAACGAGCGTTTGCCGTGGACCACTTCGTCGTGCGAGATCGGCAGGACGTAGTTCTCGCTGTACGCGTACACCATCGAGAACGTCATCTCGCCGTGGTGGTGCTTGCGGTGGAACGGCTCGTGCGACATGTAGTCGAGCGAGTCGTGCATCCAGCCCATGTTCCACTTCAGGCCGAAGCCGAGACCTCCGGTGTCGGTGGGCCGGGTCACGCCGTCCCACGCGGTGGATTCCTCGGCGATCGTGACCACGCCGGGCACCCTGCGGTACACCGTCGCGTTCATCTCCTGGAGGAAGGCGACCGCGTCGAGGTTCTCCCGGCCGCCGTGCTCGTTCGGGGTCCACTGGCCCGGCTCGCGGGAGTAGTCGAGGTAGAGCATCGAGGCGACCGCGTCCACGCGCAGGCCGTCGATGTGGAACTCCTCGCACCAGTAGACGGCGTTCGCCACCAGGAAGTTGCGCACCTCACGGCGGCCGAAGTCGAACTCCAGGGTGCCCCAGTCGGGGTGCGCGGCCCGGAGCGGGTCCTCGTGCTCGTACAGCGGGCGTCCGTCGAACTCGGCCAACGCCCAGTCGTCGCGCGGGAAATGGGCGGGCACCCAGTCCATGATGACGCCGATGCCGGCCTGATGCAGCGCGTCGACCAGGAACTTGAAGTCGTCCGGGGTGCCCAGGCGTGCGGTCGGCGCGTAGAAACCGGTGACCTGGTAGCCCCAGGAACCGCCGAAGGGGTGCTCGGCGACCGGCATCAGCTCGACGTGGGTGAAGCCCAAGTCCCTTACGTAGGCGGGGAGTTGCTCGGCTATCTGGCGATACGTCAGACCGGGGCGCCAGGAGGCGAGATGGATCTCGTAGACGGAAAGGGGCGCCTGGTGGGTGGGGAGTTCGGCGCGTGCGGCGAGCCACTCCTCGTCGCCCCACTCGTAGTGCGAGGCGTCCACGATCGAGGACGTGTTCGGCGGGACCTCGGTGCGGCGGGCCATCGGGTCGGCGCGCAGGGTCTTGGAACCGTCGGGCCGGGTGATCTCGAACTTGTACAGCTCGCCCTCGCCGATGCCCGGCACGAACAGCTCCCAGACACCGGTGCCGCCGAGCGAGCGCATCGGGGCGCCGGTCCCGTCCCAGAAGTTGAAGGTGCCGGCCAGCCGTACGCCCCGGGCGTCCGGCGCCCACACGGTGAAGCGGGTGCCGGTGACGCCCTGGTGTGTCATCGGCCGCGCCCCGAGCGCCTGCCACAGCTCCTCGTGTCGGCCCTCGCCGATCAGATGCAGGTCCAGATCACCGAGCGCGGGCAGGAAACGGTAGGCGTCCTCGACCTCCTGCGCACTCCCCTCGTACGTCACGAGAAGCCGGTACTCCGGCACGCCCAGCAGGGGGAGCAGCCCCGAGAAGAACCCGTTCCCGTCGTCGTGCAACTCGGCCGTCGACTCCCCGGTCACGACACTCACGCCCAGCGCGAACGGCCGGAACACCCGGAACGCGACCCCGCCGGGGACCGGGTGGCCGCCCAGCACGGAGTGCGGGGCGTGGTGGGTTCCGTGGAGCAGACGCTCGCGGTCGATGGCGTCGAGCGCGGGTGACACGGCGATCTCCGGGGAGACGGGGACGGGGGGAGGGGTGGGGGTGTCGGCGGTCATCGTCTTCCGCGTGCCCTTCTTCTCGGTCACGGACGTCGTCGTCTTCCCGGCCGCGTTCTTGGCCGCGTTCTTCGCCATGCTCTTGGCCGAGGCCTTCTTCTCCGCGCCGCTCTTCTTCCCCACGCCCTGCTTCCCCGCGCTCTTCTTCGCCCCGGCCTTCTTCGCCAAGGCCTTCTTCGTCGTCGCTCCGGTGGTCCTGGCCCGCTCCGCCGCGGCCTTCTTCTTCGCGCTGCCGCCGTGCTTCTTCTTGAGGGGCGTCGGCGACTGCTCGGTGGTGCTCTGCTCCTCGGCCGGCTTCTTGGGATCCGGACCGTTGGACGGGGGGCGCGGGGTCACGGGGGGAGCCTCCTGGACGAGGTGGGTCAGGTGGTGGGGCCGGCGAGGCGGCGCACTGCCGACAGGGGGACCGGGAGCCAGTCGGGGCGGTGCCGGGCTTCGTAGAGGACCTCGTAGATCGCCTTGTCGGTCTCGTAGGCCCGGAGCAGGACGGGATCGGTGCGGGGGTCCACGCCGGTGATCTCCGCGTACCCGGAGCAGTACGCCGCCCTGCACGTCCCCGCCCAGTCCCGTGCAGGCGGGGTCTCCGAGTGGGCCGCGTAGTCGAAGGAACGGAGCATCCCCGCGATGTCCCGCACCGGAGGCTGGGGCATACGGCGCTCCGCCAGGGGCCGGGACGGCTCGCCCTCGAAGTCGATCAGCGACCATTCCCCGGAGGGCGAGTACAGGCACTGGCCCAGATGCAGATCGCCGTGGATGCGCTGCGCGGTCCAGGTGTGCCCTTCGGCCGCCAGGTCGGCCAGCGCCGAGAACGCCGAGTGCAGGCCGGGGGCGTACGGCCGTAGCGCGGGGACGGCCTGCGCCGCCGCGTCGAGGCGTTCGCTCATGCCGGTGACCAGGAGCTGGAGTTGGGCATGGCCCAGGGTCACCGTGGGCAGCGCCCGAGCCAGCGCCACATGCACCTCGGCCGTCGCGCGGCCCAGCGCCCGCGCCTCCGCGCCGAAGTCCTCGCCCTTGGCCAGCTCGCGCAGCGCCAGTTCCCAGCCGTCGGCCGCGCCCTGCACGAAGGGCTGGAGCACCCCGAGGACATACGGCTCCTCGGCGGACTCCGCCCGCAGCCACGCCGTCGGCGCGGGCACCCGGGGGCAGCCTTCCAGGGCGAGGGCCAGCGGGAGTTCCAGGTCGGGGTTGGTGCCGGGGACGATCCGGCGCAGCAGCTTCAGGATGAACGTATCGCCGTAGACGACGGACGAGTTGGACTGCTCGGCGGTCATCAGGCGCGGCACCAGACCGGGCCGGATCTCCGGGCCGCCCGGGGCCCGTTCGAAGCGCAGCCCGCCGATGCGGGCCTGGGTGCGCAGCGCCTCCAGGAGCACCTCGGCGGGCCGGGTGTCGTACAGGGCCTCGTACACCGTGCGACCGGCGAGCGGGCCCTCCTCCACATGTCCGATCAGCGCGGGCGCGAGCCGGGGTGGCAACGCCTCGCGCACGCCTATGAGCAGTTGGTAGCAGTCGCCCGGCGCGGGTGACTGGTGGGCGCGGACCAGGAGGTGGTAGAGGCCCAGCGGGCCGTCCGCCGGAAGGAGTTCGGTGGCCGCCACCAGTGAGAAACCGGTGACGGGACGGCCCTTGCCCGCGAACCACCGCTGTCTCGGCAGCCAGTCCCGCAGGAGCGGGTCGAGCGAGGCGAGGAGGCCGGGACCGGGACTGGTCCGGCCGGAAAGTGTGACAGTTTCGGCCATAACGTCACGTTCCTTTCCCCGGGGAGTGGTCGGGGTGTCACTGTTGCG
Organism: Streptomyces sp. NPDC005492; assembly: GCF_040605995.1. Lineage (NCBI taxonomy): Bacteria > Bacillati > Actinomycetota > Actinomycetes > Kitasatosporales > Streptomycetaceae > Streptomyces > Streptomyces sp. NPDC005492. The sequence goes on along the minus strand of NZ_JBEXDX010000030.1, from coordinate 1,327 downwards.
TGCCCCGGGCGGGGCGGGGGAAACCGAAACCGCCCCGCCCCGCAGGGCCGGACCTCTAGGCGGCGTCCTTCCGGAGCCGGAACCAGTAGAAGCCGTGCCCCGCCAGCGTCAGCAAGTACGGCAGCTCTCCTACGGCCGGAAAGCGCACCCCGCCGAACAGCTCGACCGGATGCCTCCCATTGAACGCCGACAGGTCGAGTTCCGTCGGCTGCGCGAACCGCGAGAAGTTGTTCACGCACAGGACGAGGTCGTCCTCGTACTCGCGCAGGAACGCGATCACCGCCGGGTTCGACGACGGCAACTCCCGGTACGAGCCGAGGCCGAACGCCAGGTTCTGCTTACGGATCTCGATCATGCGGCGGGTCCAGTGCAGCAGCGAGGAGGGCGACGACATCGACGCCTCGACGTTGGTGACCTGGTAGCCGTAGACGGGGTCCATGATGGTCGGCAGTGACAGCCGGCCGGGGTCACAGGACGAAAAACCTGCGTTGCGATCAGGTGTCCACTGCATCGGCGTGCGCACGGCGTCGCGGTCGCCGAGCCAGATGTTGTCGCCCATGCCGATCTCGTCGCCGTAGTACAGGATCGGCGAGCCGGGCAGCGACAGCAGCAGGGCGGTGAACAGCTCGATCTGGTTGCGGTCGTTGTCCAGGAGGGGGGCCAGCCTGCGCCGGATGCCGATGTTGGCGCGCATACGCGGGTCCTTCGCGTATTCGGCCCACATGTAGTCGCGTTCCTCGTCGGTGACCATTTCCAGGGTCAGCTCGTCGTGGTTGCGCAGGAAGATGCCCCACTGGCAGCCGGACGGAATCGCCGGGGTCTTGGCCAGGATTTCCGACACCGGATAGCGGGATTCACGGCGGACGGCCATGAAGATCCGGGGCATGACCGGGAAGTGGAATGCCATATGGCATTCGTCGCCGCCGCTCTGGAAGTCGCCGAAGTAGTCGACGACGTCCTCGGGCCACTGGTTCGCCTCCGCCAGCACCACCGTGTCCGGATACTGGGCGTCGATCTCCTTGCGCACCCGGCGGAGGAACTCATGCGTTGCCGGAAGGTTTTCGCAGTTGGTGCCCTCGGCCGCGAAGAGGTACGGGACCGCATCCAGGCGGAAGCCGTCGATGCCCAGGTCCAGCCAGAACTTCAGCGCCGAGAGGATCTCCTCCTGGACGGCCGGGTTCTCGTAGTTGAGGTCCGGTTGGTGGGAGAAGAAGCGGTGCCAGAAGTACTGCTTGCGGACGGGGTCGAAGGTCCAGTTGGAGGCTTCGGTGTCGACGAAGATGATGCGGGCGTCGGGGTACTGCTTGTCGTCGTCCGCCCACATGTA
>NZ_JBEXDX010000029.1:0-111820 GCF_040605995.1 Streptomyces sp. NPDC005492 | reverse complement strand
GAGCTGGACGGGCTCGCCGCCACGCGACGCATCCGGGCCTCGGGGTGCACCGTGCCGATCCTGAGGCTTCGGCGCGACGCCAACCCGCTGCTCGAGAGCAGATCGTCACAAGTAGGACAGCATCCGAGTTCCTGGCGGAAGGGATCCCGTGTGACGTGGACACTGCCGGAGCCGATGCTGACCATTCCCGTGTCCGTACCCGATCTACGGCCTGGCTGTGCTGCGGAGCCGAAGCGGGACGGGTTCAGGGCGTTGGTCTCCGTCGACGCGGACCAGGTGGTGCTGCGCTCCAGACGCGGCACCGAAAGGTGCGGGCGGCGTCCGCGATGACGAAGGCGTCGCGGGCGCCGGTCTTGGCCTCGCCGGGGTAGAGGTCGGCGATACGGCGCATCGTGAGGCCGGGCAGGTAGGCGACGCGGCAGCCTGCGTCCCGGGCGACCGCCAGGGGCAGGGCACCTATGGAGGCGGGCTGGTCGACGACGACAAGGACGGTGCCGTGCTTGGCGGTGAGCTTGTCCAGCACGGCCAGCATCTCCTGAAGCTTGAACGAGCGGAATCCGCAGCTTCTGCGCGGGTGAGGGACGCATACCTCGGAGCGCCGCGCTGGCCCCGGCGGGCCACCCTGGAGTCCATGAGCACTGCACCGATCGTCGTGCACCGGGGCTAGGGGGTAGCCGCCGGAGCACTGTGCGGGGCAAAACCAGCGCTCCCTCTACCACGCCGCACGACGCATGGTCGCGGACACCCTAGGAGCGGAGGTGGGGGAGGACGCCCAGCTGCTGGAGGAATCCGAGCGTGTCCCTGTCCGACCACTTCTCCGCGAGCCTGCCGTTCTCAACGCGGTGGATCACGGTGCCAGTCATGGTCAGCTCCCTGCCGGTGGCGGGGATGCCCGGGAGATCCCCCTGGTGCACACCGCGGGCCGTCAGGCGGGTCACTACCTTGTCGCCCTCCGCGATCTGGACTTCGATCTCGTGCGTTCCCGGCGTGGCTTCCCAGAACAGACGGAACGCCTGTTTCAGGCCCTCTCGTCCGGGTGCGAGTCCAGGAAACGGCGGGGGCGAGTGGTCGACGTACCCTTCGACCACCAGATCGTCCAGGGCATCCAGATTGCCTTCGTCGATCTCACGGTAGAAGCGGCGAACCAGCCTCTTGTTCTCGTCAGTGGACACGGGGACCTCTCTGTGCGTTTGTGCGCATCGCCTGAGCGGGCTCCGTCGTATCCTCGTCCGCCCCCTCCTCGGACGCTGCCCCGGCACGCCGGAGCAGCGCAGACCTCGTCCGCCCGGCGGACGCCGCGCAGACAACCCCACCGGGCTGTTGCCGCCCGCACCCCTATCGCCCGACGCAAAGCCCCGGAAATCTCCGTCCCAGAGGTGAATGAGCTCCTTCGCCGCATGCCCTGAGAGGGGGCCCTGCGGTGAGGCCCTCAGCCACACGCCGTCCCCTCGAACCCGGCCTAAGCTGGCGGGACGTACCGGCCCGGACCCGTTTCACTGGTGAAGCGTAGGTATTCGAGGGTTGCAGTATTCGCCTGCAGGGTGAGCAGCCCCTCCGCTCGTATGGCGTCGGCGTTGTGCTTCCCCGCGCGTTCGCGCCCCGGGTGACCTGGTATCTGACTTGCCTCAGGGGCCGCGGTGTTCGTTGTTCCAGTAGGCGTTGGCCTCTGGCCTGCAGAGCGGAACCGCGTCCCCGTGGTTGCCACCACCGATGCACCCGGCCCAGGTTCTGGTCCAGTGCGCTTGCGTACGCGGTGATGAGCTCACGCTCCCTGCAGCCTTGGCGGCGGCAAGCAGAACCCCCTGCTGCCCATCCCGGCCTGCCAGACCAAGACCGGCGGCCACCCTGAGAAGTGGCCCCGGCGGGAGATCGTCGACGTCATCCGCTACATCGTCGACAACGGCGCGAAATGGCGGGCACTGCCTGCGGATTTCCCACCCTGGGAGACGGTTTACGGATTCTTCTGGAGGTGGAACCGGGCCGGGGTCGTCGCCTACATCCGTGACCAGCTCCGCCGCCGGATCCGTACCGGCAAGGGCCGCTGCCCCGCTCCCGTGACCCTGATCGTGGACTCCCAGTCGGTCAAGGGAGCCTCCACTGTCGGCAAGGACAGCTGGGGCTATGACGCCGCGAAAAAGATCAACGGCCGCAAGCGACATATCACGGTGGACACGCTCGGCCTGCCCGTGATGATCACGGTGACGCCCGCCGACATCCAGGACCGCGACGCCGCCCGCGACGTCTTCTGGCGCCTGCGCCTCACCCAGCCGCAGATCACCCAGATCTGGGCCGACCGCGGCTACGCCGGCGACCTCGTGGACTGGGCCCGCGAACGCCTCTGGCTGAGCCTGCGCATCGTCTCCCGTCCCAAAGGCGCCAAGGGTTTCGTCGTCCTGCCCCGTCGCTGGAAAGTCGAGCGCACGATCGGCTGGTGCATGAACGCCCGCCGCAACGCACGCGACTACGAACACTTGCCCCAGCACTCCGAAGTCCACCTGAACTGGGCACTCATCACCATGATGCCCCGGCGCCTCACCCGCAAGAGTCCCCGAACGAGTCAGTGGACCCGGAAGACGCCGACAGCTGGATGACGGTGGTCCTACTCGGCGCCGGCCTGCGACATGTCGTCCGTCCCGTGCTGGCGCCGCCTCTTATTGACCCAGTCGCTTCCACGGGCCGGACGGCTTTGAGTCCGACTTCGCCGGGCTCAACGACTACTTCGCGTCTGTGCGCGAGGCATTCGACGACCGGTCGATCCGGCGCGGCATCGTGGTGGCAGAAGGCGATCACCTGGCCTGCCAGACGTGGATCGACGGCACCTTCGCCCGTGAGTTCAGTCAGTCACCGGTCGCCCCGCTGGCGCCCAACGGCAAACGCGTCGTGTTCGACCTGATCAACATCTTCCGCTTCGACGACCGGGGACGCCTCATCGAGGATTGGGTACGCGTCGACAATCGCGGTCTCCTGCGCCAGCTAGGCGCCGAAGGAACCTCTTAGACGCCGTTTCTGATGGCGTGATCGTTCGTTGAGCAGTGCATGACGGATCTGATTGAGCGGTTGGTGCCGGACGAGTTCTAGACGCTGTTCCGGCGGGTGGTCCCGCCGACGGAGGTCATACGTCCGCAGGGCGGCGGGCGACGGCGGGCTGGTGACCGCGAATGCCTGGCGGCGATCATCTTCGTGGCCACCTCGGGCTGCACCTGGCGGCAGCTGCCTCCGGTGTTCGGGCCGGCCTGGCCCACCGTCTACCGGCGCTTCGCCCAGTGGAGCCAGGCCAGGGTGTGGGCCAGGCTCCACCGGGTCGTCCTCGACGAACCCGGTGCGCGGGGAGCGCTGGACTGGTCGCGGTGCGCGATCGATTCGGTCAGCGTCCGGGCGGCAAAAGGGGGCCTCTGACCGGACCGAATCCGACCGACCGTGGCAAGAGCGGATCGAAAATCCACCTCATCACCGACCGGAACGGCGTGCCGCTGTCGCTGGGCACCTCCGGCGCGAACATGCACGACAGCCTTGGCCTGCAGCCGCTGGTGCGCGGGATCCCGCCCATCCGCTCCCGCCGCGGAGCGCGCCGTCGGCGTCCTGCCAAGCTCCATGCCGACAAGGGCTACGACTACGACCACCTGCGGAAATGGCTTCGCGAGCATCGCATCCGCCACCGCATCGCCCGCAAGGGCATCGAGTCTTCCACCCGGCTGGGCCGACACCGCTGGGTCGTCGAAAGAACGGTCTCCTGGCAGGCTGCCGCCGCCTGCACCGCCGCTACGAGCGCAAGGCCGAACACTTCCTCGCCTTCGTCGGCATAGCCGCAGCCCTCATCGCCCATCGCCGCCTCGCCAAGTGGAACGACGTCTTAGCCACCACTGGTGCAGGAAGTCCGGGTCGGGGGGCGCCGCGCGGTCCAGGGGCTGTCCGTCGGTGCTCAGCCGGTCCCGGGTGGTGAGGTGGGGCGTTGCCCTGGTGGCCGTGCCGGAGAGGTGCGGGCAGGATTTCTGAGCCTGGTCTTTGCAGGCTTGGTAGAGCGCAGTTTGGAGCACCTGCCCTTCTGGGGTGGACCGCACTGCCCAACTACCCGGCCCTGCACAGCTCCCTGGCCGCCGCCACTGCCGCACCGCTCAGCCATGGCGCCCAGAACGCCCGCACCGCCCGCCGGACGCTGGCCGCCGTGCTCGCCGGCGAAGCGCCGCCCGAGCCGTGGATGGAGGAGGTCACCGTGCCGGACGAGCATGAGGACGAACAGCGCACCTGCACGAAACTCATCACGGCGATCGGCGACTACCGCCGCCACCACCGCGGCCCCAGGACCCCGCCGCCGGTGACCGCGTTGGTGACGCTGCGCTTGACCGGGTAGTCGTCGATGCCATCCATGGACAACACCAGCAGCCCCGCGAAGTCCTCGGAGGCGGGCACGTTCGGGTCGTACCAGGGGGCTTGGTCGGCGGCCGGGGTGGTGTAGGGCTCGTCCCCCAGCATCTCGGCCGTCAGCGTGGGGCACACGCATGTGCCGACGCTCGTCAGCGGTGACCCGACGCTGGCCAGGTACGCCTGGAGACGTACCCCGTTGCGATCTCGACCCCGCCGAGGGTGAAGTAGTCCAGCAGCGCCACGGGCCACCTCTTGGAGGAGTCTGGCGACCCGGCCCACAACCAGCGGCGCGAGGTCAGTGTAGGTGCGGCGGCTGCCCTCTCCGGCCGTCGCCCGCATGCGAACAGCCCAGATTCTGTCTCTGCGGTCAGCGTTGGGCTCAGATGATGATGGCCGCGAGGTGGCAGGCAACTCCGCTGGCCAAGCAGCGCCACGGTGTGGACGTGCAAGGCAGAGGCTGGCGGACTTGGCGCCGCTGTACTATCCCGGGATAGTGGAACCCCGTCACCTGGGAGTGCCCCGAGTAGCGACCTTGCGCGCTAGTTGACGATTATATAGTTGAGTCGGATGTGCAGTTCCGGGTCCCAGCCCACCCACCAGTGGACGGTTACTTTCCCGTCTTGCGGTGCGACGTTGTACACCGCCAGACCGGCAAGTCCAACGATTGGGGTGCCATTTGCGTCGACTTCGGTGATCGATACCGATACCTGGCTATCGGTCCTCACACCGTTGACATCATCGGTGGTTACCCGTGACCCTTGCCCATGGCAAGTCCACCCCTTCATGTCCCAGAAGATCGACGTTACGTTTCCGCCGATCCTGTCCAATTTTTCGGCGGGCTCGGAGTGCTTGTACTTCTCTGGAGCTGCTGGTCCACGCTCATCTCTGGTCGCTTGGAGAACGTGCGACATACCGGGTGATGCTGGTGCTATTATCTGGCGCGTTGACGGCCGGCTCTCCGATGTTGACATCTCATCTATTCCTTTCGGGAGGTGAATCACCCGGCATGACACATCATTTGCCTTCCGAAGCCGGGCCCTATCCCCCAATACCACCGTATCCCTTCATCTAGGACTTGTCCGGCTGATCATGTGCCCGCCGCTGAACGCCGGTCCTCTTCCTGAGGCGGCGGATCAGGTCGTCCAGCACGGTGTCTTTAGACGTCGTTTCACTTGGTGAGTCGGCGGTGGTTGATGAGGCTGGTGGCGATGGCGGTGAAGGCCAGGAAGTGTTCAGGCTTGCGTTCGTAGCGTCGGTGGAGGCGGCGGCATCCGCTGAGCCAGGACATGGTGCGTTCTACGACCCAGCGGTGTTGGCCCAGACGTTGTGAGTTCTCGACGCCGCGGCGGGCGATGCGAGGAATGATGTTCCGCTCGCGGAGCCATCGACGCAGGTAGGGATAGTCGTAGCCCTTGTCCCCGTGAAGTTTCACCGGCCGGCGGCGCCGTGGTCCGCGGGGGCTGCGGACGGGCGGGATCCCCATGATCAGCGGTTGGAGGGCCAGGCTGTCGTGGGTATTGGCGGCCGAGATGGCGACAGACACGGGCAGGCCGGCACGATCGACGACGAGGTGGATTTTCGATCCCAACTTGCCGCGGTCGGTCGGATTCGGTCCGGTCAGCTGCCCCCTTTGAGGGCGCGGACGCTGACGGAGTCAGCAGCGAATCGTGACCAGTCCAATCCCCCCTGAGCGCCGAGTTCGTCGAGGATGACGCGGTGCAGACGGGCCCAAACACGCTGCTGACTCCACCGCGCGAAACGTCGGTAGACGGTGGGCCAGGCCGGCCCGAACACCGGCGGCAACTGCCGCCAGGAGCACCCTGACGTGGCCACGAACACGATCGCGGTCAGGCATTCACGGTCCCCGGCCCGCCGACGGCCCCCGCCCTGCGGACGTACCACTACCGTCTCCGGCACCACCCGCCGAAACAGCTCCCACAACTCATCCGAGACCAGATGCTCAGCAAGACTCGTCATACCAACACAACGACTCTCCTCGCCAAAAGAAACGACGTCTAAGCCAGGCCAGCCCTCCCGGCTGATCTACCGGCCCCGCCGCGACGACGGCCGGGGCGATGGACGCAAGAGCTTCGCCTGGACCGACTACCGCGACCTGCTCATCACCGCCCACCCCCAGCTCGGCGGGCCGATCGTGTTGGTCTGGGAATGTGAGAATGACGGTGTGCCGTTCGAACCACGGTCTGGCTCGGTCTGGGACTGGCCTTGCTGTCCAGAGAGTTGATCTGCCGGCCGTGGTGCGAACGGCATGCCGACCCGGCGAACGGACGTCTCTCCATAGGGGCATCAATCTGAACACGCACGTCAGCCGCACCATGCACGAGCTGATCGCTGCCCGAGTATGGCTGACCGTCTACCAGCTGCCGCAGTACGCCCCCGAGTTCAACCCGGTCGAGGGCATGTCGTCGCTCCTGAAGAGGTCACTGGCCAACCTCAGCAAACACAGCCTCGACCAACTCACCGCACTGCTGAAGAAGCGACTGAAACGATTGCACTACCGTCCCCCGCCTCATCGAGGGCCTCATCGCGAAGACCGGGCTCGACCTCCAACCGCCGCAACCCCAGCCATTGAAGATCTCCAGAAGGGAACGGGGAATCACCGGGCGAGTCTTCACAGGCGGCTCCGTCAGGTCGATGCGCTGGACTCCGCGTCATCGGATGACCGTGACATGAAAGGCCACATCGAAGTTGGTCGATCGTCCAAGACGCCGGTTAGGATACGAGTGAGCATGTCACTCTTGAGGGAACGGTGGACCGGATGTCTCGTATGGCAGCGAAGGACCGGCGGGAAGAACTCATCGCTGCGGCGGTCCGTGTCATGGTCCGCGAAGGAGTCGCCAAGACGACGACACGCGCCGTCGTCAACGAGGCGAAGATGCCATTGGGTGTTTTTCACTACTGTTTCAGTTCACGTGAGGAGCTCCTTCAGGAAGTCATCACCCGCATCACGGACAGCGGTGTCGCCAAGGCGCGGAGCGTGTTCGAGGGAGAAGGTGACCTCGGCGCGCGTATCGCCAAGAGTCTGTACGCCTTCTGGGAGGCGGTCGAGCTCAATCCGGGAGAGCAGCAGGTGGGGTATGAACTCGTCCACTACGCGCTGCGCCAGGACGGTTTCGAGGACCTGGCTCGACGACAGTACGAGCATTACCTGGAAGTGCACGAGCAGCTCCTCGCGGAAGCTGCCGAAAGCGCGGGGATCCAGTGGACCGTGCCCATTCCCGTCCTGGCCCGTTACCTCAATTCGGTGCTGGACGGCGTCACACTGTGCTGGCTGGCCGACCGCAACAGCGAGCACACCCGCGAGGTGCTCCGCTTGACCGGCGAACACCTCTTGAGCCTCGCCGCCAAGGACGACTGATGATTTGATCACCCGCCTGAGTCCGGCTCGTACATGAGCCGCCTATGGACGCACCGCACACGGGTGCGTGCCCCTCCCGCCGATGGCGGCCACGGCAAGCGAGCGGGTGGGGTAGATGATGCGCGCCGGACCCCCCACCCTGGACTCCTTTTGTCGCTATGCGATCAGCGTGTCGCGTCAGTCGAACAAGTCGGGCTGTTCCGCGGTGATCTGGTCCCACAGCGGGCGGAACTGGAACCAGCCCGGCAGGGCGCCGGTGATCTGCCCCCGCACCATCCGTGCCGTCTCGGAGTCGATGAGCAGCGGCTCGCCGGCGGCCATGGCCAGTAGCTGGGCCTGGCATGAGCGTTCCATGGTGATGAAGTACCAGGCCGCCTCGGCCACGGAGGCCCCGACCGTGAGCAGTCCGTGGTTTTGCAGGATGACCGCCTTGGCGTCGCCCAGGGCCACACCGATCTTCCGGCCTTCCTCCGTGTCGTTGACGACCCCGCGGTAGTCCGAGTAGATGCCGTGGTCCTCGAAGAAGGCACAGGCGTCCTGGGTGATCGGGTCCAGCGGGACGCCGAGGCTGGAGAAGGCCTTGCCGTGCACGGAGTGGGTGTGCGCGGCCGCGACCACGTCGGGCCTGGCCCGGTGCACTTCGGAGTGGATACAGAAGGCGGCGGTGTTGACCGGCCGCTTGCCTTCCAGGAGTTTGCCGTCGTGGTCGACGAGGATGAGGTCGGAGACGCGTATCTGGCTGAACGACATGCCGAAGGGATTGACCCAGAAGGCCGACGAGTTCTCCGGGTCACGGGCCGTGATGTGTCCGGCCACGCCTTCGGAGAATCCGAACCGGGCGAACAGGCGGAAGGCGGCGGCGAGTTCCTGCTTGCGGACCTGACGCTCTTCCTCGACGCTCAGGTGCTGCTGGGGCATCGGCAGGGTGACGCCTTCGGGCATGGCGCCGACAGACGCGTGCGGGGCGGGTGTCGTGGTCATCGGGCTGGCCTTTCGTTGTCGCGTGGTCGATCGCACGGTCACTTGTTCCGGCGGCGCAGGCGGTTGCCGTACATGACATCCACCAGGCGCAGGATGGACCGGTAGGCCGAGGGGTCGAACGGAAGCATGTGAAGGTCGCGGCGCATCGGGAACCGGTTCACGCTGACGGCTTGGAGCCGGGTGTACTTGCGGATTCCTTCGGCGCCGTGCCGGACACCGAGGCCTGAGTCCTTCCAGCCGCCCATGGGCAGGCCGAGGGCCATGTAGTTGGTCTGGGCGTCGTTGATGGTGACGCAGCCGGCCTCGAGCTGCTCCGCGAGGTGCCGGGCGCGCTTCATGCTGGAGCTGATGATGGTGGCCTGCAGGCCGTAGGTGCTGTCGTTGACGAGCCGGACGGCCTCTTCTGCGCTTGCGACCTTCATGACGGGCAGCGTGGGGCCAAAGGTCTCCTCACGCATGCATTTCATGGTGTGGTCGACATCCACGAGCAGGGTGGGTTCGAAGAACCGGCCGGGGCCCGGTGCTGCGTGGCCTCCCGCGAGTACGCGTGCCCCTCGGCTCACGGCGTCCTCGACATGGTCCTCAATGATCGCCATCTGGGGCGGGAAGGTCATGGCGCCCACGTCGGCGCTGCCCAGCCCCGCCGGCCTGCCTGAGGTGACCTCCCGGAACCGTTCGCGCAGCCTGGCGACGAACGCGTCGTAGAGGGGCTCCTCCACATAGACCCGCTCCACGGACGTGCACATCTGGCCTCCGTTGCACAGGGCACCGTGCAGGGTGACGTTCACGGCTCGTTCCAGGGAGGCGTCGGCCAGCACGACCAGGGCGTCCTTGCCGCCGAGCTCGAGCGAGCAGGGGATGAGCCGCTCGCCCGCCCGCGCCGCGACGGCTCGCCCGGTCTTCGTCGATCCGGTGAACATCACGAAGTCGGCGGCGTCGACCAGAGCCTGGCCGGTGGCGCCGGCGCCGGTCACGACCTGGAACACGTCCTGGGGCCAGCCGCACTCACGGGTCATTCTCTCCATGAGCAGCGCGGTCAGCGGCGTGTACTCGGAGGGCTTGAGGACGACCGCGTTGCCTGCGGCCAGGGCGGGGATCGCGTCACCGAAGGAGTTGATCAACGGGTTGTTCCACGGACCGATGACGCCGACGACGCCGAGCGGTACGCGACGGGTGTACATGCTGCGCCCGAGCACGAACGGCGAGAGTGAGCGGATCTTCGTCTCGGCGAGGTGGTGCCGCGCGCGCTTGGCCCAGTAAGCGAAGGCGTTGACGCAGTAGACGATCTCCACGATCGCGTCCTCTTCCGCCTTGCCGTTCTCCGCGACGATGGAGTCCGTGATCTCCTGTCGGTGGGACAGCAGCCACTGACGGCCACGCGCGAAGAATTCCGCACGACTGCGGGAGCTCAGTTCCGCCCAACCCGGCTGCGCCCGCCGGGCTCGTGCGACCGCCTGCGCCACTTCTTCCGCCGACGCGTCCGTGACGCGGCCGACGACTTCTCCGGTGGCCGGATTGTCCACTGCTATGGGTGCGTCCACCCGGGCGCCACCTGGGCTGAGCGATCGAGTCTGAGCCACGGAAATCCTCCTGCCGGAACGTTGACTTCGGTTCGCCCAGAATGAGACGGTCACCCGTACAAGTCAAGTGTCTTGTACAAGCGTCCAACATTTAGGGACGCAAGGGCAACCGTCACCGAGGAGCAGCTGGAATGAAGCGGACGACGTCGGTCGCATTGAGCGGCTTCGGTGTTCCCGAGTCCCTGCGCTGGCATCAGGGAGCCCTGTGGTTCTCCGATCTCGCGCACGGCACGGTGCACCGTTGGGACGGCAGCGGAGAAGCCGAGACGGTGCTCAAGGTCCCCGGCCGGGCCGGCGGGCTCGGCTGGCTTCCGGACGGGCGCATGCTCGTCGCTTCCATGGACGGAGGCGTCGTGTACCGGCTGGAAGCAGACGGCGACCTCGTCGAGCACGCGGATCTGCGGCACCTTGTCGGCGGCCCGGTCAACGACATGCTCGTCGATCCGCTGGGACGCGCGTACGTCGGCAACTTCGGCTTCGATTACCACGCGTTCGCCCGCGAGCACGCGAACGCCATGCTCTACGCCCCGCCCGGGCCACCGAAAACGCCGATCGCATGCCTGGCCCCGGACGGGACCTTGCTGGGCGTGACGGAACCGGTGCTCTTCCCCAACGGATGTGTCCTCACGGCCGACGGCGCCACCATGGTCGCGGCCGAAACCCTCGCCATGCGACTCTCCGCCTTCCCCGTGCTCCCGGACGGCACTCTGGGCGGGCCCCGACCCTGGGCCCCGCTGATCTCACCGTTCCTGTGGCGTGCGGTGAACCACCCGGGACTGCTCGGCAGGATCACCCGGCGTGTCTCGGCACTCCTGGACCACCCGGCCATCGCCAAGCGCTCCGCCTCGCCGATCGCCCCCGACGGCATCGCCTGGCACAGCGACGGGGCAACGATGTGGATCGCGAACGCCCTGCGCGGCGAATGCGTGCGCGTGGCCGAGGGCGGCCGCGTCCTCGATCGCGTCGCGACCAGCCAGAACACCCTGAGCTGCCTGGTCGCAGGGCTCGACGGGCGCACCCTGTTCGCGGCGACCGTTCCGACCGACGATCCCGTGCGCGCCGCCGAGCTGAACAGCGGTCGCATCGAGATGTTTCGCCTGTGAATCCCTCGGTAACAACCAGGGCCGATTTCATATCGGACAGTTGACTTGGACAGACGACCAGGAGACTCTGTGGCCATGAGTGAAACGCCTCAAAACAGCCGGGTCCTTCTCGTCACCGGCGCGGCCTCCGGCATCGGCGCCGCGATCGCTGAGCTGGCGGTCGCACGCGGTCATCGTGTGATGCTGACCGATGTCAACGAGCAGGCCGTGCAAACCCGCGTGCTCAGCCTGGGCAGCCGGGCCGCCGGCTGCGTACTGGACATCCGCGATCCGGCAGCCTGGGCCAAGGCCTTCGAAGCGGCGGGGGCCGCGTTCGGTGCCGTCGATGTTCTGGTCAACAACGCGGGCATCACTCACACGGGCCACGCGCGAGACCTCAGTCCCCGGCAGCACCGCGACATCGTCGAGGTCAACCTGCTCGGCACCATCACGGGCACCTGCACGGCGATCGAACGGATGACCGCACAGGGCCGCGGCCACATCATCACCGTCTGCAGCATGACGGCATTCCTCCCGCTCCCCGGATACGCCACCTACTGCGGCTCGAAGTACGGGATGCGGGCCTTCCACCACAGCGTGGCCCTGGAGGAACGCGACGGGCCCCTGGACTTCACGATCATCCACCCTCCGTCCACGCGCACCGGCATGCTCGACCAGGAGATGGCCGACCCCGCTTGCGCCATCTCCTTCGCCGAGAAGTCGTACGCACCCGAGGAGATCGCCAAGACCGTCGTCGACGCGATCGTGTCCAAGCCGGTCGAGGTGGTGTTCCCGCCGCTGGGCGGTCGGGTCCAGCGGATCGCCGGTGTCTTCCCCCGCCTGATGAGGCGGGTGATTCCGCTCGCCGAGGCCAGGGGCAGGCGACACCGGGACCGCCTCATCGCCAAGGCGGGTACCCACCAGCCCGGCACGGCACGGCCTTCGGACCGGTCCACCCTCTGACCCTTGCTGTCTCCGGCCGCCGCTGACCAGGCCGGTCAACGTGAACTACCAAGAAAGGGTGCGGATGTGAGCGCACATGTGGAATCCCGGCCGGACGTGAAATCGGCCGCCTCTGCCCTCGCCGGCCTGAGCGAGGTCCGGATGGCCCAACTCAACCGGGCCACCGAGCACTTGGATCCGCCGTTCGCCGTGGTGGACCTGGACGCTTTCGACGCCAACGCCGAGGATCTGACGCGCCGGACGGGCGGGCTCGCCACCATCCGCGTGGCCAGCAAGTCGGTCCGCAGCCGCGAGTTGATCCAGCGTGCCGCCCAGCGGGAGGGCTACCACGGCATCCTCGCCTTCACTCTGCCCGAGGCCCTGTGGTTGGCAGAAGACCACGAGGACGTGGTCATCGGCTATCCGACCGCCGACCGCGCCGCGCTGCAGCGGCTCGCGAAGGACGAGCGTGCAGCCGCCCGCATCACCCTCGTGATCGACTCCGTCGGCCAACTGGACTTCATCGACAGTGTGGTGGGCGCTTCCCGGCCCGACCTGCGCGTGTGTATCGACCTGGACGCCGCGCTGGAACTGGCCGGCGGCCGCATCCACCTGGGCCCGTACCGCTCCCCCGTCCACTCCCCACGACAGGCCGCGGCGCTGGCCCGGGAGACCGAGGGCCGCCCAGGCTTCCGCCTGGCCGGAGTGATGTCCTACGAGGGCCAGATCGCCGGCCTCGGCGACAACCAGTCCGGCTCCCCGCTCAAGCGGGCAGCGCTCCGCGCCATGCAGCGCTTCTCCGCCCGCGAACTGGCCGCCCGGCGCGCCGCAGCCATCGCCGCCGTCGAGGCCGTCGCACCGCTGGAGTTCGTCAACGGCGGCGGCACCGGCTCCATCGAGCAGACCGCGTCCGAGCACGTCATCACCGAGATCGGCGCCGGATCAGGCCTGTACGGACCGGGCCTGTTCGACTTCTACCGGCGTTTCCGTCCGCGGCCTGCCGCCTACTTCGTCATGTCGGTCGTACGCCGGCCGACCGACAAGATCGCCACCGTGCTCGGGGGCGGCTGGGTCGCCTCCGGACCGACCGGTCATGACCGTCAGCCCACCCTGGCCTGGCCCCAGGGCCTGCGGATGAACCCCCTGGAAGGCGCGGGAGAGGTGCAGACGCCGGTACTCGGCACGGCAGCGCACGGACTGCGCCTCGGGGACCACGTGTGGTTCCGGCACGCCAAAGCCGGCGAACTGTGCGAGCGGGTGAACACCCTCCACCTGGTGTCCGGAAGCGAACACGTCGGCCAGGTCCTCACCTACCGGGGCGAAGGACACGCCTTCCTCTGACCACTCCCCCATCCGCGGCCCAGTCTCCCGGAGGCCCGATGCTCCCCGACTCCGACTCTCCCGCTCCAGCCCTTGCGGGCTCCGTCGGCCAGGCCATCGCCCATGGACCGGCCGAATCCGTCACACGTCGCTGGACCACCCTGTACGGCCTGGTCTGGTTCGGCTTCTGGATGGCGAATCTCGTCCCTCTCCAGCTTCTGCTCCCTCAGCAACTGGAGACGATCGACCCGTCCTCCAAGGTCTACGACTTCGCCGTGGTCAACGGTGTCTCCGGGCTGGTCGCGCTCATCGCCCTGCCCCTGTGCGGCGCCCTGTGCGACCGTTCCCGCAGCTCCTTCGGCCGACGCAGACTCTGGCTCGCAGCAGGCGCGATGGCCTTCGCCGTCGGGCTAATCGTCACCGGCGCACAGACGACCGTAACCGGTGTGGTGGTGGCGTGGGCTGCCAGCATGATCGGGCTCAGTGCAGCCACCGCCGGGCTCACCGCCGTCATCGCCGACCGGGTTCCCGAAAACCAGCGAGGCATGATCTCCAGCGCCATCTACGGTCCCCAGGCCCTCGGCGTGGTCGTCGGCATCGCCCTCGTGTCGGCCTTCGGGCTGTCTCCCATGTCCGGATTCGCAGTCATCGCGGCCCTGTTGATCGTCTGCATAGTGCCGTTCCTGACTGCTCATCGCGACATTGCCTTCAATGTCGCGACGCCGCTCAGCATCCGAGAACTGATCGCGTCCATAGGCAGCTCGCTCAGGAACCGGGAATTCGCCTGGGCCTTCGGCGGACGGCTCCTGGTGAACCTGGCGAACTCGCTGGGCACGTGTTACACGCTCTACTTCCTCACCGACGGCCTCAAGGTCTCCAATCCGGACGGCAGCCTGCTGGCCTGCACCGTGCTTTATCTTCTCGCCGGCCTTGTGGCCACGACGGCCGCCGGTGTGCTGTCCGACCGCCTCGGTCGACGACGGATCTTCGTCGCCCTGGCGGCGCTGCTCCAGGCGGCTTCCGGCTTCCTGCTGGCGAGCGCCCCAAGCCTCACCGTCATGATGGTGGCATCCGCTCTCATGGGTGGCGGCTTCGGTGCGTACATGGCCGTCGACCAGGCCTTGATCACTCAAGTTCTCCCCGATGCCGAGAGCCGGGCCAAGGACCTCGGCATCATGAACATCGGCTCGATCGTTCCCCCGGCACTCGCTCCGTTGATCGCCGGCGTGGTCATCAGTTCAGATCGCGGCTACCCGCTCCTGTTCGCCCTCGTAGGCGCGGCCGCAGCCGTCGGAGCGCTCCTTGTGTACCGCATCCGTTCCGTCCGCTAGACGCTCCAAAGGCCCCACGCCGATCTCACCGGGGAAGCAAGAGGACGTGGCACCTACGCGGACGCCTGGACCGAACCGGCGTTTCGCCAACAAGTACCTGCAATGAGTTCTGGGTGACTGACCCAGCCTTCCCCGACAGGTCAACCGAGAGGTGGTAACAGACATATGCACTCCGGACAGCCGACGCCGATGACAGACCTTCCAGCGCTTGATGACCTCATGGCTTTCGACGAGTTTTCGCGCGACTTCGTCGAGACCGCCCGAGAGCTGATACGCCGAGAGGGAACAGGACTTCTCAAGGGCCCGGAAAACAGCCTCGTCGTCCTGCGCAACAAGGACGTCAGGGCACTGGCGGCGAACCCGGCCGTGGGCAACATGCCGGCGGATGTTCTGTTCTGGATGGCGACCGAGATGGATCTCGGCTCCGGGCCCGGGGTGAAGCCGGACCCGGAGCAGACCGCAGGCTTCGGGCAGTTCCTGCGGAATCAGGTGTTCACGTCCAATCCCCCCTTGCATCAGCCAAGCCGCAACATCCTCGTCCGGCAGCTGATGCCAAAGAAGATCACGCGTTTCGCCCCTGCCGCGCAGCGTCTCGCAGAGGAACTCGTCAAAGAGTGCGCAGGACGGGAGCAGATCGACTTCTCCCATGAGTTCGCCGGACGGTTCGTCACCCGCTTCTGGGCCGAGCAACTCGGCCTGAGCAGGGACCAAGCGGCACACGTCCAAGACCTCATTGAGGAGATGAACCTGACCTTCCTGCTCTCCCGCTCCCCCGAGCAGTCACAGCGGATGTTCTCCGCTGTGGCGACCTACATGGACGTGGTCGGGGAAGCGGTCCGGCAAGCCTGGGCCAAGAAGGACAACGAGTTGCTCCTCGGCATGGCGGCCGACCTCGCCGCGATCGACCTCGAGGGCGAGCCGGAGGACATCGGTACGCTGGTGGCCGCGAACTTCTTCGACGGCTTCCACACGGTTGGCGTGGCGATCGTGAACGTCGTCTACCGCTTGGTGAGCGATGAAGCGGCGCATGCACAGGTCCGGGCCGACCAGGCACTGGTCGCCAACGCGTTCTTCGAGGGCACCCGACTGGAGTCGCCGCTGATGGTCAGTCAGCGGCTGGCCTTGCAGGACGTCGAGCACCAGGGTGTACTCATCCCCGCCGGTACTCCCATCGTCATGGTCTGGGCCGCGGCAAACCGTGACCCCGAGGTGTTCACCGACCCCGACAGTTACCAGCTGACCCGGCCGATCCTGCACGGCACGACCTTCGGTGGCGGCGGCCACCTGTGTCCGGGCAGGAACGTGGCCCGGATGCTCACCGAGACCGTCGTGACCGCGCTGACCGCACCCGATATCGACATCGCGCTGGCCGGGGACGAGCCCGCGTGGGTGCCTCACTCGCTGATGCGGCACATGACGGCACTCCCCCTCACCCTCCGCCGGGTGAACAAGTGAGCACCGTGGTCATCGTCGGCGCGGGTCAGGCAGGCTCGGAACTGGCCGTGGCACTCCGGCAGACCGGCTTCGGCGACCGCATCGTCCTGGTCGGGGCCGAACGCCACCTGCCCTACCAGCGGCCGCCCCTGTCCAAAGCGTTCTTGCGCGGCACGGTCGAACAGGACGCACTGCGGACTCGCCCCGTGGACGCCTACACCAACGCCGGTATCGAGGTCGAACTCGACACTTCAGCGGTCGGGATCGACCGCCAGACACGATCCGTCACCCTGGCCGACGGACGCAAGCTGCGCTACGACAAGTTGGCCCTCACCACCGGTGGCAGTCCGCGTCCTCTCCGATTCGGCTCCGACCACATCACGGGCAGGACTCTGCACCACCTCGACGACGCGCTTTCGCTACGGCAGGAACTCCGCTCCGGTGGCACGATCCTGATCGTCGGCGGCGGATTCATCGGCCTTGAGACGGCGGCCGCCGCGACTGACATGGGGATCGCGGTGACGCTGGTAGAAGCCCAATCGCGAGTCCTGGCCCGAGCATGCTCACCGGCCGTCTCCGCCTTCGTCGAACGCGAACACCGCACTCACGGCGTCGACCTGCGCACAGGCACGTCCGTCCGCAGCGTCGCCCGGCGCGACGGAACCCTCCTTGCGGAGCTCAGCGACAACACCGTGGTCAGAGCCGACCTGATCCTGACCGGCGTGGGGATCGCTCCGAACGACACCCTCGCCGCCACCGCGGGACTGGCAGTCGACGACGGTGTCCTGGTCGACGCCGCAACCAGAACCGAGGACCCCGACATCGTCGCCGCGGGCGACTGCACACGACAGTGGCACGGTTTCCTCGGCCGCAGCGTGCGCCTCGAGTCCGTTCAGAACGCCACTGACCAGGCCAGAATCGCGGCCCGGACCCTGTGCGGGAAGTCGACCGAACGCTTTACGGCGCCCTGGTTCTGGTCCGATCAGTACGACCACAAACTCCAGATGGCCGGCCTCCCGCAGGCGGGCGACACAGCTGTCGTCCGCGGCGACCCGTCATCGCACTCCTTCACAGTGGTGTATCTGCGTGACGGCGTGATCACCGGCCTGCACGCTGTCAACCGGCCGCGGGATTTCGCGGTCGGTCGGCGGCTCGTCACGGCGCGGGCCGCCATGGCCCGAGGTGAAGCCGTCTCGGAAGACGTCCCCCTGTCCGAATTGATGAAGCAACACCAGTCCACCGTAGAAAGGCGTGCCTGACATGCCAGTGATCAGGTTCATCGAGGCCGACGGAACAACACACCCCGTGGAGGCCGCCGTCGGCCAGAGCCTCAAGCAAGCAGCGCTTGACCATCTCGTGCCCGGCATCATCGGCGACTGCGGCGGCTGTGCTTCCTGCGGAACCTGCCACGCCTACATCGACGAGAAGTTCCTGCCGGTCCTCCCTCCGGCTGATGAAAACGAGGACATGATCCTCGAGGGGGTACCGGCGCCACGCACCTCCAACAGCCGCCTCACCTGCCAAGTCCCCGTGACAGCCGAAATGGCCGGGATGGAAGTACACATTCCAGAGACCCAGTTCTAGGGACGGATCACGTCGCGAGTGGCAGGGTGGCTCGGCCAGCCGGTGGCGGGCCCTTTGGTCGCCGGGGTCGGGGCGCGCTTGATGATCGCCTGCTTTCCAGGCTGTTGAGGTGGCGGGTGACATGGGGCCCGACGACCTGCATACGGGTGGCGATCTCGCCGACCGGCAAGTGAGTCCGCCGCGGCGGCCGTCGGCGCGTTCACTGGGTGTGTCGTCCGGTTCGTCGACGGGGGTGGCGAAGGCCGTGTCCGGCTGACGCACCGTCGTCATGGCGGGAGAGACCAGCGGAGCCGCCTCCGGAACGTCGAAACCGGGCACCGCGAGGGCGTCGGTCCCGGGATCCGCGGCTCGTCGACGACCCGGAGCGTGCCGAAGGCATGGCGGTCGGACTGTTGGGCCACCGCGGCAGGACCAAGGTCGCCTCACACGCACCCCCCGACTCAGTGTTCCGTCCGGCCCGGACTGCCCCGGACCCGTGCGTCCGCACGAAGTTCCGCCACGCCATGGGCAGTTGAGGAAAGAACACCAGCCCCCCTTCGGTCGGGCGTCCCACCCGTAACGGCGAAGACTGAGGACTGTCGAGCGGCCGGTTCCGGACGAGGCGCGGGGGTTGTTCAAGCCCCTGCTTCGCCCCGGGCGGCGAGCGCGGTCATGTCGGCGAGGGTGTG
The DNA here is from genome assembly GCF_040605995.1 of Streptomyces sp. NPDC005492. NCBI lineage: Bacteria > Bacillati > Actinomycetota > Actinomycetes > Kitasatosporales > Streptomycetaceae > Streptomyces > Streptomyces sp. NPDC005492. The sequence continues at coordinate 93,160 of NZ_JBEXDX010000029.1, read as the reverse complement.
CGGATCGTCGTCAGGCGTGGGGTGACCCAGTCCGCGAAGGGCAGGTCGTCAACATCAGGGAGGGCCCACACCGCCGAGCCACCCTCCTTTTCATCCCATGTATTTCTCCAACTCCCCTCTCTGTTCGCACCATTGACAGCGACCCAACTCCCCTCAATCATCAGACATCCGATGAATTGGAGCCGCTCATGGGTACGTATCCGAGACGTCAGGTCCTTGGCACTGCGGCCGGAGTCGCCGCCGTAGCAGCCTTTCCTCTCACCTCAGCCACCGCCGCACACGCCACCGAACCCCTCACCGAAGACGCCGGGCCGTGGGCTGCCGTCCCCGACCCCGTCCCTGTCCCCCTCGACTCCCTCTACGACAACGACGGCATCGACACCACCTCCGCACGCGGCGGTGACTTCGACGGCTCGGGCTACACCTTCCCGGGCGAGGAACTTCCCGCCGGCCGTGTCGAAGTCGACGGCACGCCCTTCGTCTTCCCGACCTCGGACACCGGCGCGAAAAACAACGTCGTCGCACTCGGACAACGCATCGAACTGCCCACGGGCCGCTACCTCTCGGCCCTCTTCCTCACAGCGGGCAGTTACGGCAACGCCGCCGGCAAAGCCACGATCCACTACGCGGACGGCTCGACCACGGCCGCCACCCTCGGCGGATCCGACTGGTACGCCACGGGCGGATCCCTTTCAGCGCCCTACCGCTACGGACCGGACGGCACCAAGGACGAACACCGCGTAGGGATCGGCACATCCGAGCTGTGGCTCGACCCGCAGCGCGACGCAGTAGCGATCACCCTTCCGGTAACCAACCCGGCACAGGCCAACAAGGCGTCGCTCCATGTGTTCGCGCTGTCCCTGCAACCCGCCGCTCGGGGACGCGCACTGGCCGTGCGCGAGGCCCGGTCGACGAACTCGCTCCTGGAGTCGTCCGGCGCCCAGAGCGTGGAAGCCACCGTCGTCAACGCGGGGACGGTCGCCATCCTGGCCGCGGACGACGTGACGGTGCACGTCGAGGTTCCGGGAGCACGCACCGTCGAGGCCGCTCGGATCCGCCGCCTGGACCCTGGCGAACAGGCTCGTATCCGCATAGGCATCCGCAACCGTGCCGGCACCGCGCCGGGCACGGCCCAGGACGGCTCGGTAACCGTCACCGGACGCGGAAGCCAAGTCGACTCGCGGACAAGCCGGTTGACCCTCGGCGTCGCAAACTACCAGCCCACCGAGACTTCCCTGGCCGGCCACCAGGCTCCGTACTGGTTCCAGAGCGCCAAGTTCGGCATCTTCATCCACTGGGGCGTCTACTCGGTACCCGCCTGGGCGCCGGTCGGCAAGCAGTACGCCGAGTGGTACTGGGATCAGATACAGGACCCGAACAACCCGACGTACACCTACCACCGGGACACCTACGGCGAGGACTTCGCGTACGACGACTTCATTCCGCGTTTCACCGCCGAGAAGTTCGATCCGCGGGCCTGGGTGGAACTGTTCAGGGACGCGGGCGCCCAGTACCACGTGCTCACCTCGAAGCACCACGAGGGCTTCGCACTGTGGGACACCAAGGTCTCCGACCGCAACGCCGTGAAGATGGGCCCCAAGAGGGACCTGGTCAAAGAACTCTTCGAGGCGTCACGCCGCCACACGCCCGAACTCCACCGCGGGCTCTACTTCTCCATGCCGGAGTGGTTCAACCCGGACAACCCGTGGATGGGCCACGCCCCGCGCAACCCGTACACCCTTCAGCCCGTGCCGTACACCGGATACACCGCGGGTAAGGACTATGTGACGGAGTATCAGGCCGCGCAGATGCTGGAACTGATCCACGGCTACGACCCCGCACTCATCTGGTGCGACATCGGCGGCGCCAACGACAGCCTCCATGTGCTGACGGAGTACTTCAACCACGCCAAGAACCGCCGCCGCCCGATCGACGTGACCGTCAACGACCGTTCGGGGATCGCCTTCCACGACTTCACCACGCCCGAATACACGACGTACGACAACACCGTCGTCGCCAAGTGGGAGTCCAGCCGCGGCCTCGACCCGTTCAGCTACGGCTACAACCAGGCAACCCCCGACGACGGCTACATGACGACCGAAGAAGTCGTGCACAACCTCGTCGACATCGTGTCGAAGAACGGCAACTTCCTTCTCGACATCGGCCCCCGGGCCGACGGCACGATCCCCGAGATCATGCAGACCCGGCTCCGCGAGACGGGCCGCTGGCTGCGCACCAACGGAGAGGCGATCTACGGCACCACGTACTGGTCCCGGATGGCCGAACTGGGCGAGGACCTGCGGTTCACCGTCCGCCCGGACGAGGCCTTCTACATCCACTCCCTGGCCAAGCCGAGCGCCAAACTCACCGTCGAAGCGCCGATCCCCATCCGTAGCGGCGACAAGGTGACGATGCTCGGCCACGGCCGCCCCCTGACCTGGACCCTCAGCAACGGGGCGCTGGTGATCGACGTCCCCGAGGCCGCGCGCAAGACGGGGCAGCACGCGTGGGTGTTCAAAGTGCACTGGCGCGCCTGAGAGCCGACGGACGCCCTGAGCCGACCGGGGTGGAGCAGAAGTGTTCCCACTCGAGGGTGAGGTGGTGTCCCAGTGCTCCTCGAAGTCGCCGTTTCCCTTCACGCGCTTTCGCTCCACCCCGGTCGGCCGGAGGACTGACCTCTGCACGGCCCGGCAGATTCGCTCTCTCTGTGCCCTCAGCTGCCGGTGCAGATTCCGGAATCACTGGATGACAGAACACGGTTGGCACCGCATGGAGGAAATCTTCAGTTACCAATGCAGACATCGAGGAGACGCGTGAGCAGCTCCCGCAGCTCGCGGGCCGTGGCGTCGTCGAGTTCGCCGACGACCTCGACGACGGTGCTGGCCGGGTGGAACGGAGGGTGAGGTTCAGGGGGCTCATGGAGAGGGGCTTCACTCCTGTGGCTGGACCTGGCTACTTGTCGGTCACCAGCCGGAGGGCAAGGTCGTGGGCCGCGGCGCTGGTCAGGTCTCCGACGAAAGGCCCGACGATTTCGAAACGACCGCCGGTGATCGAGGAGGTCACGTAGGGGTTGCCCCACAACTTGCCGTCGATGACGATGGCGAACCCGTTGCGCGGGGCCGTGGCCTCGGCGATGGAGCCGGTGAGGGCGGCAAAACGGGTCCGATCAGCGGAGTTGAGGGTTACTTCAACCTGCCAGGTGCCGTCACTGCTGCTTTCGACGGCCTGCGCGGAGGCGACACGTACGTCGGTCATACCCCTGGCCCGGTCGGCCTGGATGCAGTACGCCGGGTGGGTCGCACTCGCCTGCACGGTGTAGCCGCCGTTGGTGTGGGTGCAGGCATGCTCCGAGGACGAAGTGACTGGCAGGATGGAGATGAGGGCCACTTTCTTGGTGTTTTCCGTACCCTCCGCCGCGGGCTGAACCACGTGCGTGTGCTGGGCTGCGCCGTCCGCGACGGCAGCTCCGGCGGTGGCGAGCACGGCGACGGCGGCGACGCCGGCCCCGACGCGGGCCAGCCGTTTACGCCGTCGGGCGACCTGCAATGCGCCGTCGGCCAGACCGACAAGACACCGACCGGCGGCATCAGCGCCGCTGTCCTGGACATGGGCCTGCAGGACATCGTGCAGCAACGTTTCGTGCAGCGGGTGTTCAGCCGAATCATTCATGCGATGACGCCCCTTCCTTGGGAAGCGGTAGAGGGAGAGGCGGCCGACGGCCCTGCCTCGGTCAAGGTGGCGCGGAGGGAGGCGAGAGCCTTGTGGGTCTGACTGCGAACCGTCCCTTGGGCAACGCCCAGAATCGCTGCGATCTCGTTGTCCGGCCGGTCCTCGAAGTAACGCAGCACGATCACGGCGCGCTGGCGCTTGGGCAACCGTCGCAGGGCAGCCATGATGTCCTGCCGCTGGACCACAGTGTCAGCCCAGTCGGTGACCTGCGCTGACGGCTGGTCCGGCAGGGTGGCGGTGAGCATCTCCCGGCCCCAGCTGAGCAGTCGGAAGCGGTCCACGTGGGCGTGATAGATCGCCCGGCGCACATAGTTCTCCGGCTGCTGCCGGTCGCGCAGCTTCGGCCAACGCCGGGCGGTGGAGGCCAGCGCACCCTGGAGCAGGTCACGGCCCTGCTCCCAGTCCCCGGTCAGCAGGTAGGCCGTGTGCAGCAGCGATCTCGACCGCGCCGCCACGAACTCGCGAAACTCGCGTTCATCGTCGGCATTCAATGTGCCCTCCCTCGTCATCCTGTAAAGACGGGTGCCGAAGGGGGTTCGACTGCCTTGGTGGTCAGACTTTCTCGACCACGATGCTGCGAGGTTCCGCGAGCGGGGTGTCGTGGCGGTTCATCCGGCCTGGCCCTGGAGGGGGGCTCAGCGCACGGCATCGATCACACTCGTACGCGCGAGCAGTATGGGAGTCCCAGATGCACAGGCACAGGCGGCCGTACGGCTCGCCGCCGATCTCGACGGCCTGCCCCATGCCGCTGCCCGGTTCACGGAAGTAGCCTTCGATGTCGTTGTCAGCGATGAACCCGTCGCAGGGCGGGATGGTTGCTGCGGTAAGTCGGGGGCCAGGATCGCGGCCAGGGCGTTCTCGCGGGCGTAGTGGCGGCTTTGGTCTCCAGGGGTTGGTCGTTGTAGCTGGCGTTGTCGCCGCGGCGCAGCAGGACCGTGGGAGCCGGCTTGCCGGCACCGGGAACGAGGCACGATTCCTGAACCGCTCGCGGACGCAGTCATGGACGGTCGAAGTACGCCTCAGCCGACCCGAAGTCCGACCGCCAGGGTCAGTTCAAGGACCCGGTGTGGCGATGCGAGATCCGGAAACAGCTCCCGCAGCTGCGACATCCGGTACCGGACCGTCTGGGGATGGACGAACAACTCCGCCGCCACCTCCTCCCTCCGGCCCTGGTGCAGCAGCCACGCCCGCAACGTCTCCTCCAGCCGCCGTGCGGTCGGGACAGGCAAGGTCCGCAACGGTGCGAGGGCTCGGGCACGCAGGTCTGCGAACGCGTCCGCGTCGGCGCTCAGCACCAGCTCGGGCAGGTGGTCCTCGGTGTCGCGGATATCGGAGGAGAGGGATCGCGCGCGTACGGCTCGCGCGTACGAGGCGGACGCACGAGTCCATGGCCGAGCCGGGCCGACCACGGCGGTGCGGTCGATCAGCTGCCGCAAGAGACGTGATCGGTCGGCATCGGGGACGAGCAGCACCCCGGTGGCGTCCGGCAGATCGTCGAGGACGAGGGTGCTCGGGTCGAGCGTGCGGTAGGCAGGCCGGGCCTCGGCGGTGGGCAGCAGAACCGCGGTCAGCGAAACCGGAGGCTGCCGCCCGGCCCGTTGAGCAGAGGCCAGCAGCACGTCCGGGCTCGCGCCGGCGAGGAGGTCGCGGGCCAGGTGTTCCAGGTGGCGCTCATGGGCCCGACCCCGGGCGGCCAGTTCATCGGCGTGGCCCGCGGCGCTCGCGGCGGAGAGCTCGTCGATGTAGGCGAAGGTCAGCTCGGCGAACTTGGCGACCTCGGCGGCGGGCAGCCCTGCGGGTACGGCACCCGCTGCCAGGCATCGCCAGGCCACGCGGGCGCCGACGCGGTAGGCGCTGAGGAGGGCGTCCATCGAACGGCCGTCGCGCACCTCGCCGCGGCCCAGCTCGTAGGCTGCGTCACCGGCGTCGCCGCCTGTGGCGTTGCCGCTCGCGAGGTCCAGGTAGTGCCCCAGGGCGGTGCGAACAGCTCGGCGGATGGTGCCGCCCATGTGGCCCGAAAGGGCGTTGGCGTAGGGAGGGACCTCGTCGATGATCGCCTGGACGACCTCGTCGGCGGTGGTCTTCAGCGCGGCCCGAAGTGCGGTGACCGTCGTCTCGTCCAGGACCAGTTCGCTGGCCCTCTGGATTGCATGACTCACGTTTTTGTTCCCTGCGAACAATTCAGTCGACCAGATTCACGTCCTGCGGTCAGGACTTTACGCCTTGAGGCGCAGCAAGCTGGAGTCATGACGAGTACAGCCCTCCGCACCAGGGCGTGGAAACTGCTGGAGATGGTCACGACGCCACTGCTGCCGTCGGACTACCTCGACCTGATCAGCCCACTGCGCGCGGGCGCTGACCTGCGTGGGCGCATCGAGGCCGTGCACCCCGAGACGGGTGACGCCGCGACCATCGTGATCAGACCGGGACGGGGCTGGCGCGGCCACACAGCCGGGCAGTACGTGCGGATCGGCGTCGATGTCGACGGGGTGCGCCTGTGGCGTGCCTATTCCCTCACCTCGCCGACAGACCGCCAGGACGGCCGCGTCACGATCACCGTGAAGGCGATCCCGGACGGCAAGGTCAGCAACCACTTGGTCCGCAGGGCCAGACCGGGCACGCTGATCCAGCTCGACCAGGCGACCGGTGACTTCGTGCTCCCGCAGGCCAAGCCCGCCAAGGTGCTCTACTTGACGGCCGGCAGCGGTATCACGCCCGTGATGGGCATGCTGCGCGACAGCGAGTTCGACGACGTCGTCATGGTCCACTGCGCGCCACAGCCGCAGGACGTGATCTTCCGCAACGAACTCCACGACCTGGTCGCGGACAAGAAGCTGCGGCTCATCGAGGTGCACACCGACACACACGGCATGCTCGACATCGCCCGTCTCGACGAACTCGTGCCCGACTGGGCTGAGCGCGAGACCTGGGCCTGCGGGCCCGCGGGCCTGCTCGACGCCGCCGAAGAGCACTGGACCGAGCACGGCGTGCAGGAGCGCCTGCACACCGAGCGCTTCCGCCCCAGCATCGTCGCCGCCGGCGACGGCGGCGAGGTCACGTTCAGCGTCACCGGCAAGACCACCGACGCGGACGGCGCCACGCCGTTGCTTGATGTCGGCGAGGAGGCCGGCGTGCTCATGCCCTCCGGGTGCCGCATGGGCATCTGCTTCGGTTGTGTCACGCCACTCAAGGCGGGCGCCGTCCGCGACCTGCGCACCGGCGAGGTCACCGAGGCCGAGCCGGGCGTCCTGATCCAGACCTGCGTGTCCGCCGCGGCGGGCCCCTGCGACATCGAACGGTAGGAACACCTTGACCGCCATCGACCCCACCGCCCACCTGACCGCGGAGCAGATCGAGGAGCTCGGCCGCGAGCTGGACGCGATCCGCGACGACGTGATCGCCGGCCGCGGCGAGAAAGACGCCGCCTACATCCGCAAAGTCATCTCGGTGCAGCGCAAGCTCGAACTGGTCAGCAGGGGCGTGCTGTTGTTCTCGCTCTTCCCGCCCGCGTGGGTGATCGGCACTGCCGGTCTGTCCGTGGCGAAGATCATGGACAACATGGAGATCGGCCACAACATCCTGCACGGCCAGTGGGACTGGATGCGGGACCCGAAGATCCACTCCACCACCTGGGAGTGGGACCACGTCTCTCCGGCCGACCAGTGGAAGCACTCGCACAACGAGCTGCACCACACGTACACCAACGTGATCGGCAAGGACAACGACCTCGGCTACGGCATCATGCGCGTCGACGAGGACCAGAAGTGGCACCCGTTCCACCTCGGCCAGCCGCTGTGGAACTTCATCAACGCCTGCTTCTTCGAGTACGGCATCGCGGCGTACGACCTGGAGCTCGGAAAGAACCTGCAAAAGCGCCGCCGCAAGAACCCGGAGTTCCGCGCGCGGGCCAAGGCCGTGGGCCGCAAGATCCGCAAGCAGGTGCTCAAGGACTACGTGATCCACCCGCTGCTGTCGGGCCCGTCGTTCCTCCCCACGCTCGCCGCCACGTTCACCGCGAACCTGGTCCGCAACCTCTGGACCCACTCGGTGATCATGTGCGGGCACTTCCCCGAGGGCGTGCAGGTCTTCGAGCGCCGGTCGATCAAGGGCGAGACGCGCGGCCAGTGGTACCTGCGCCAGATGATGGGCTCGGCGAACATCAGCGGCAGCAAGGCCATGCACTTCATGACCGGCAACCTGTCGCACCAGATCGAGCACCACCTGTTCCCGGACCTGCCGAGCAACCGGTACGCCGAGGTCGCGGTGCAGGTGCGCGCACTGTTCGAGAAGTACGAGCTGGCGTACGTCACCGGGCCACTGCCCAAGCAGGTGTTCTCCGCGTGGCACAAGGTCTTCCGGCTCTCACTTCCGAACAAGAAGCCCACGGTCAAGACGCCGCACCACGAGCAGGAGCTCGTCGCGGCCTGATTCCCGGTGCGGTACGGCGACGGCGGCTCGGTTCCTGTCGGCCCTACCAGCAGCTCCACCGGTTTCGGCGAGATCCGTTGCCGACGGTGGGCCGCCACGGTGCAGATGCGGCCGTCCGGGACGCCGAGTTCCCTCGCGACGTGCACTGTCTCGGTTCCGTGCAGGCGAGGGTTCGGACCCGGATGGCCAGGCCGTCACCGTAGGCGACCGGCTCGGCTCCTAGATTGCGCAGGACACCGGATGACTTCAAGAGGCAGTGAGCGGTGACGCGGGCGGTAGGTATCGACCTCGGGACCACGTATTGCGCCGTGGCGGTCGCGGAACGGTCGGGAAGGCCATCCATCGTCCGCAACCGGAAGGCGAGAACATCACCCCGTCCGTGGTGATGTTCCAGGGCGACACCGTCGTCGGCTCCCAGGCGAAGCGGTCCGCGGCCACGGCTCCCGACCAGGTGGTGCAGTTCATCAAGCGCTACGGGGGAATCCAAGCCCGTCCACCACTCGGAGTCCGGTACGCCGTAACGACCTGAGGAAATCTCCGCTACTCAAACGCCTCACGGAGGACGCCGCGATGAACTGCGAAGGTGCTGCGGAGATCGGCACCGTGCCCGTCTACAACCTGGGCGGCGGCACCTTCGACGTCACCGTCATGCGCGTCGAGGACGGCGACTACACGGTGATCGCCACCGACGGAGACCCCAATCTCGGCGGCTTCGACTGGACTTGTCCGCCCTGGTGTAGCGGTAGCCGCTGGGCAGGGTGACGACTCCGTCGGCCTCGGCGGTGGCCGTGCGGTGCCGAACCGCGTGGTCGGCTTCGATCCGGGTGCCGGGGGCTGACATGCACTGGCACATCAGACCCTTTACCGGGCCAAAGAGCCGCAGGGTCAGGCATCGGCGCTGCCGGCGCCCGAGCCGTCCCAGTGTGCGGCCGCCGCGAGGACGGCGGCCGCCGCGCCCGTTCCGAGTACGGCGCCGGCGACAACGTCACCCGGGTAGTGCACCCCGGTATGAACGCGCGAGTAGCCCACAGCACAGGCGAGCAGACCCAGAGGGACCGTGACGGCCGGGAACGCGGGCCCAACCGCCGCGGCGAAGGCGACGGCGGAGGCCGTGTGGCCGGAGGGGAACGAGGCGGACGCCGGCATGGGGACGTGGCGACCCGGGAAGGGCGAGTCCTCGGCACGGTGCGGGCGTGGCCGCCGAACAAGACGCTTGCCGAGCAAGTTGGCCGTGGTGGACGCCAAGCCGACCGCCGCGACGCCGAGCACCGCGGCGCGGCGGGAGCGGCCCGGGCGCAGAGCCAGGGCTGCGGCGATCACGAGAGAGATCTTGGAATGATCGGCCGCTGCGGACAGCCGGCGCAGAGCCGGGTCCAGCGTGGGTGTGCTGGTGACTGTCACGGCCTCGTAGAGCGCCTGGTCGAGGGCGGCAAGATCGCGCAGCAGGCCCTGCGGTGCTCGTTGTCGCCGAGGACGACGGTCAATCATCGCTCTGCTCCTGGTTCTTCTCGCATGAGGGGGTTGTCCGGTCGTGGCTCTCGCGTCCGTCGGGCGGTAGGCCGAAGGCGAGGCGCAGGACGCGGTACCAGTCGACGGCCGGTGCGACGTACGGTGCTCCGGGACGTTCCCGTGGCACGCGCACCCGCAGCACGCCAGGCCGTATCGTGCACACGACGGGCGCAGGCAGGACGAGTGCCTCACCGTCCACGGCCACCGGGATGGCCTCCTCGTCGGACTCCACGACGACGCTACGGGACGTCAGGACCGTGATACCGCTGGCCCGCTCCCCCAGCAGCGCCAGTTCGGCGGCCTGTACCGCGCCCCCGACCCGGACCGCGATCACGCCCAACTCACCGGTGTCGAGCCGCTCTCTGCGGCCACCGGTCAGGGGGTCGGCCCGTGCGTAGGGGTTGTTGCTGACCAACACCGCCTGCGGGGTCTCCAACCGCTCTTCGTCGGTCCGGGCGCGGAGTTCGGCACCCGCCTCGCCCGCCAGCAAGTCCGGCAGCCGGTCGAGCGCGGTGACCGCTTTGGCGTCGCGGTAGTCGGGGCTCTGCACGATGTGCGCGTACGTACCGAACGAGGCGGTGTTCACGAACGGCCGGCCGGAGATGTCCCCGAGGTCGACGCGGAGTTCCACACCGTCCGAGAGCGCCTCCAGGCTGCTCACCGGATCGTCCCGATCCAGACCGAGGTCCATGGCGAAGTGGTTGCGGGTGCCGGCCGTCACGACCATGAACGGCAGAGCGTGTTCGGCGGCCACTCCCGCCACCAGGGCCTGGGTGCCGTCGCCGCCGGCCACACCCAGCAGGTCCGCTCCCTCGGCAACAGCCTGCCGGGCCAGCGCCGCCGGATCCGGATCCGTCTCGAGGTCGAGCAGGATCACTCGCGCGCCCAGTGCCTCGGCCCGCTCCACGAGCCCGAACCGCCCGACCTTCCCGCCACCCGACCCCGGATTCATGATCAGCACGGCCCGGCGAGGCGGACGCACCGTGCGGGTGTGCATGCCGTGCGGCTCGCGCAGACGGCGCAGGGCACCCCTCGCGCAGCCCAGCGCCGCCGTCCACGCCGCGAGGGCCGCTACCGCGACCACCCACAGGCCCGACACGGCGTACAGCACCAGGACACCGACGGGCGCGGCGACCGCCAGCAGGGCACCGAGGAGCCGGGCGAATCCGCGGTGCGCCAACGCCCACCACAAGCCCGCGCCGGCCAATCCGAGACCGACCAGGCCCAGCAGCAGGATGAACCCATGGCCGGTGCCGGCCACCACAGCGGCCACAGCCCCCGCGACGCACAGCAGGGCCAGACGGGCCAGAGCCCGTGCCGGGCCGAGAGCCGTGCCGGGTCCATGGCGCTGCGTCCCACGCGTCGTTCCGGTCTCGTTCACTGTCGATTCCCCGTCATGGCCGGAGCGGACGGCCCACGTCGCGGCGGGCGATCCGTCTGTCCCTCCCACCGGCGATCCCTGTCGGTGTCCACACACCGTAGGCGGTGTGTGGACAGCTTCGTCCCGGCCGGCAGCGCGGACTCGCGCCGCAGAACCGATCCTGGTGGCGTGCCGCTGCGCGCCCGTCCGGCCGCCGAAGTCCACGACGCGGCTCCCTCGCAGCGTGTCCGGGGTGCATTCCTGACCCCTTCAACGACGGGACCTTCGAACTGCGGCCCCGTCTTTGCTGACACCGCGGACCCGACGTGTGCCGACCCCGTTGCCTCTGTCCGCCACCCCGTCTCCTCACGCCCCTCGACGACCGACCGAGCCTCGACGACATGCATCGCAGAGTGGATCAAGATTACAAGCCGGGTCGCGCCTATCGCGTCAGCCAACGGATCCGACGATTCGCCCTGTCAGATCGAGCAAGCGGGTTGAAGATCTCCGCGCCCCGGTGTCTGGTCACGGTCTCGTGGCCCGAGGCAGTCTGCGCGGACCGCTGCCCTTCGAGCCGTCGTCACCGGACCAGTCATTCGATTCGCCGTCACCCCCTCCCCCCATCCATCGAGCATTGGCATCGCCTTCACACCGGACAACTGCCCACAGCCCTGTACCTGTCGCGCGGGCAGTGGACTCCTCGTCGGCCACTCCGCGGCAAGGGCCACGTGGAGGGACGGCAGCAGATCTTCGCCTCTACCGAAGCCGACCTCCCCACCGCCTGACCCACGCAGTTGCACAAGCCCGATGAGATGGACGAACCATCTTCCCGGGCTTCACCGACCAGGAGCCACGGCAGAGCCAGCACGCCGGCACTGAGGCTGCGACGGTGGAACGTCTGTGCAGCAGGGGCTGCTCCGGCCGGGCGCACCGCGCGGCTGCCCCGGCGGTGACGAACTGGGTGAGGACGCGTCAGAAGCTCGCGCTGCACGTCCGCGCGGGTGTCTTCCCTGCCCTGGTCGCGCCCGCTCTCCGGGACCGTGACGCGCTGCTCCAGGAACGAGACCATGGCCTCCAGTTCCTCGCGGCGCCGTTCTCTGGCGACGGGGTTCTGCATCGCCTCGTTCTGGCGCAGCCGGGCGTCGTCCAGCCGCAGGAGAGCGAGAGCCATCGGGTCGAGCCGCCACCGTGTGGCAAACATCGCCGACAGAGCGGCACCCGGGACGGGCGCCGTCTCACCCTGAAGAACCTTCACGGCCAGTCCCGCAGCCGATTCGACCCGTGGCGAACACGTGCCACGCGGCAGCAACCGGCAGCTGAAACGCGCGATGTTCCTGTCGGCGTTCGCCGTCCTGCACGATCCCGCCTCCCGCACCTGCTACGACCGATGCCGGAGCTTGCTGACGCGACGTCACTCTCGATGTGGGTCGAGTCTCTCGCTCAGGTGCCGCTTTCGACGTTGGCGGAGCCCGGCGGCGGCCAGGAGCAGCAGGACGAGAGCGACGGCCGCTGTGGCGTAGAACGATGCCGTGGCCCATCCTGGGCCCGGCCAGATGCGTACGGCGACACCGGCCGTGTCGTTCCCGTGCCGGTCGTCGTGGTTGGGGCGCTTCGCATCGACTCCCCGCACGGTGACCTGGCCGCCGCGCTTCGCCATGTCCTGATCGATACGCAACGTGAAGGGGAAGAGGGTCAGTTGACCGGCCTTGCCGCCCGGAGCCGTGCACGCGTAGCGGCGGGCGGAGGGCTGCTTGTCGCTGGCCGACCCGGTCAGCGGGGCGCCGTCGGAGCCCAGGGCCCGGCAGTCCTGGTCGAGTACTTCCTCGTCCCGGTAGGGATCGTAGGGGGACTCCACGACAGTGGTGCCCGCCGGCACGGTGAAGCCGACCGTGACGGGTGCGTCGCGCGGGGACCCCGGACCGTGCGTACGAAATCCGATCCGCAGTTTCTGCCGGCTGCCGACGGGACCTTTGACCGTGGCCCCCACGGCGGCCAGGTCCGCGTGATTGGAGACGGCGACGCGGAGGTCGGGGCCCGCCGGATCGGCTGCCCCGGCGACCGGGACCAGCCGGAGGTCGGGGCCCGACCCTGACCTGAAGCGCGCCAGAACCTGTGGCGGCGCGACGTAGTCCTTCGCGAGGGCACTGGCGGAGTAACTGACACCGGGGTACATCGCGTCGTCCGATGCCCGCAGCCGCTCGGGAGCGTCGAGTGCATACGCCTCGCCGGGCGGGATCACGGCTTCGGAGTCCGATAGCGGGCACCAGGCAGAACCGCCGTCGTAACGGCAGTTGTGGTGGGTGCTGTCGAAGGAGAACCCGTCTTTCGCCTCCATCCGCAGGGCCACACCCCGCGCGGGCACGTCGCCGGTGTTGCGTACGACTACCCGGACGCCGACTGTTCCGCCCGGAGCTACGGTCGTACGCTCCGGCTGCAGAGAGACTTTCAGTTCCGGGGTGCCGACGATGACGGTGGTCCGGCCCGTGACAGCCGGGACGCCCGGTGCGCGCACGGTGTAGCGCACGACGCCGGAGTCGCCGGCCTTGCTGCCCTTGGCCGGCACGACGTGGAAAAGCTGCGACGCCGAGTTCAGCTGGTCCGTGCGCATGGTGCAGCCGAAGACCGGCTGGTTGATTCGTGCGATCCGGCACCGTTCCGCGCCCTTCTTGAGCTCGGCGACTCCGGCGAGGTCCCGGACGTCGAACGTGACCGAGAGGTCGGCGGGTCCGTCGCCGGTCAGTTTCTGGCTGATGCTGAGATCGTTCTCGGAACTGTGGGCCCGGGCCGCGTCCAGTGAGACGTAGACAGCCGCCGGCGCGTTCAGCTTCAGCCGCGGTTCGTCGGACGCGGCATCACAGCCGCCGAGCAGCGCGCCAAGGACCAGGGCCGCCAGTGCAGTTGCCCAACCGCCTCTGGAACAGGTGACGTTCATCCGGCCACCCTGCCGCACACAGATCACGGCCGGGCAACGGAGCAGCGGCGGTTCTCGGGGCCTGCCGCTCCGCACATCCTGGGCAGCACGCCTGCGCCCGCCTACCGGCTGCCGTCGGACGGCGGCGAGGACCGGACCATCGCCTCGGTCGGCGCCCACGACGACCCGACCGCGGAGGCCCCCCTGGCCGTCTGCCGCACGACCTACGCACTGCCCGCGTGCACCACGGGCAACGGTTGTTTCCACAAGCCAATCAGCGGGGTGACATCAGTCCTCTGCCTATATCGGGGGCTGCCAACGGCTGGGCCACCGACCGCGTTCGACCTGGAGATGGCCTCCGCCGCCTGCCCCCAGTGCCACATCCTGCTGATCGAGGCCGACGAGCCGACCGTGGCGGATCTGGCCGCCGCGGTGGACACCTCCGTAACCCTGGGCGCCACCGAGGTGTCCAGCAGAAAGGGCAGCACCGAATTCTGCCTGGGGGCTGCCGAGGTACCGAACCCAGCTGGGCGGCAGTGATGTCCTGATCCGGGTCCACGCCGCCGGCGTCAACCCGCTGGACTCGAAGATCCGGGACGGGGAGTTCAAGCCCATCCTGCCGCACTGTCCACCGTTCACACTCGGGCACGACAAGAACGGGCGCGTCGACAGGCCGGCCGCCTCGCTGGGGGACGCGACCGTGGTCCCGCGGTAGCCGGGCCCGCCGCCGAACAGCCGCAGCGCCGCGTCCAGGAATCTTCCCCGGCGCTCGGCCTGCCGCTTTTCGGCCGACTTGCCGCCGTAACGGCCGGTCGGCGCTCTGGGGCCTGCCCGTCACTGGCCCCTCCCTCGTCGGCCCGTGCCCCCCGCCGCCAATTTTGTCGTGCACGGAGTCTTGTGGCGTAGGGCGCCTCGAACTTACTTTCCAGTAAGTCAATCTGAACGCAATGGTGTTCAGTCTCGGGCGGCCCTTCCGCCCTGCCCCCACGCCTTCAGCCACCCAGAGGAGAGAGCAGCATGCCTGCCTTCAGATCGAGGCACCTTTGCTCCGTAGCCGCCGCCCTCATCCTGACCGTCGCCGCCCCGGCGACCGCGGCCACCGCCACCGACGCCTCGACCGCCGCTGCCCTGCGCGAGGTCCTCTTCGTCGGCAACAACTGGGAGGGCACCGCCGACGTCGTCAAGTCCAGCGGTGACTTCGCCAAGGTCGGCCGGATCAACGTGATCCCCGACAAGGCCGCCCGGATGGCGGAGATCAACGCTGACCCGATCAAGTGGATCTACTTCATGGCCATCCGCAACGGGGTCGGCGAGGGCCACGACCAGTTCGCGGACGACATGTACACCACGCCGGACGGCGCGTCGGTGGTCGTCTCGCGGCCGAGCTTCGCCGACGTCGTCTCCATCGACCTGGCCACCGGGAACATCAACTGGCGTTTCCCGGTGTCCGGTTACCGTTCGGACCACATGGCCGTCTCACCCGACGGGAAGCGGGTCGCGGTCTCGGCGTCGACCTCGAACACCGTGCACGTCCTGGACATCGTCACCGGTAAGCAGCTCGGGTCGTTCACGACCGGCGACAAGCCGCACGAGAATATCTTCACCAAAGACGGCAAGTACATCTACAACATGGCGATCGGCGACGTGAACACCTCGCAGGACGCCCCGTGGCAGGACTTCACCAAGGGCGACCGGCACATCACCGTCGTCGACGCGACCACCTACAAGCAAGTCAAGATCATCGACATGCGACAGCGGCTGGACGCCATCGGACTCACGGACTACTCGGACGCCGTGCGCCCGGCGGTGTTCTCGCCGGACGAGTCCAAGCTGTACTTCCAGGTCTCGTTCTTCAACGGCTTCTTCGAGTACGACCTCGCCTCGGACCGGATCACCCGGACGAAGACCCTGCCGAAGAACCCGGCGACCAGCGACGACCGCACCACTTTCGTCAACGACTCGCGCCACCACGGCCTCTCGATGAGCCCGGACGGGGCAAAGCTGTGCGTGGCCGGCACGATGGACGACTACGCGACAGTGGTCGACCGGGCCACGCTCCAGGAGGGCCCCCTGGTCAGCGCCTCCAAGCCCTACTGGGCCACGGTCAGCGGCGACGGCAAGGACTGCGTCATCTCCGAGAGCGGCGCCGACCAGATCACCGCGATCGATTTCGCCACCGGACAGAAGGTCCTCTCCGTGCCGGTGGGCGACCATCCGCAGCGGATCCGGCTCGGCCATGTAGCGGCGAACTGGACCGGCACCGGCAGCTGACGACCGCCCGGCACGACAGGACGCGCCAGGTCACGGCGGGGCGGGCGACGGCGACCGCCGCCCGCCTCCGCGCCGGCTCCTTCGCGGTCGTCCCACCTTCTGCGCCACCCACGCCGACAGTTCGGTACGGGCGATCGCCGGCAGAGTCGCGGACGGCGCGGTCGCCCCGTTGGTCACCAAGGCATCGTGGGAGTCATCTCTTTTGGTGAGCGTGCGGTAGCAGATCAGGGGGCAGGCGATACTGATGAAGGCCAGGAAGTGGTCGGCTTTGCGTTCATAGCGGCGGTGCAGGCGTCGGCATCCGGCGAGCCGGGACCATGGTGCGTTCGATCGTCGAACGGTGGCGGCCGAGCCGTTGCGAGGTCTCGATACCTGCGGCTATGTGATGCCGGATCCCCCGGCTGGATATCCACCGCCGCAGGTGGTTGTAGTCATAGCCTTTGTCGGCGTGGAGTTTGTGGGGCCTGCGCCGCCGGGGCCCGCGACGGGAGCGGATCGGAGGAATGCCCTTCACCAGCGGGATCAGCGCCTGGCTGACGTGTGTGTTGGCACCCGCGAGACCAACGTACAGGGGTAGCCTGGCCCGCTCCGTGATCAAATGGATCTTTGGCCCGTACTTGCCACGGTCTACAGGATTCGGACCTATCAGCTCCCCCTTTCAGGGCTCGCATGTGGACCGAGTCGATCGCGCACCGGGACCAGTCCAGCTCGCCACGGGATCGAAGTTCGTCGAGCACCAGGCGGTGGAGCTTGGCCCACCCCCGGGCCTTCGTCCACTCGGTGAACCGGCGGTGAACCGTCGCGCCGACGGCCCGAACGACGCGGTCGGCAACTGCCACCACGTGCAGCCCGAGGCCGCCACGAAAACGGTCGCGGGCAGCACCTCGCGGTCGCCGTGCCGACGCCAACCTCCGCCCTGGGGCCGCAACGGCGCCTCCGGAACCACACGCTGGAACAGCTCCCACAACTTCATCGGGCACCAGTCGCTCAACGATCGTTGCCACGGCTGGGAGCCTCCCAAGCCAAATGAGATGACTCCTTAGACCGTGTCCTACGTGGTGAGGCGGACGAGGCGCTTGTAGCAGCAGAGGGCGGCGGCGTCCGAGAAATGCCAGGTAGTTCCGGGGATGACGTTCGTAGCGGGGGCTGAGTCTGCGGTAGCCGGACAGCCAAGACATCGTGCGCTCGATCACCCACCTCCGATGCCCTAACCGCTCGCTGGATTCGATGCCTTTGCGGGCGATGCGTACTCCGATTCGCCTCCATCTGGGCCACTTGCGCAGGTCGGCGCGGTCGTAGGCTTTGTCTGCGTGGAGGCGCTGGGGCTTGAAGTACCGGCCGCGGTGAGGGTCGTGTCTCGTTTGGTGACCCTCGATCATGGGCTTCAGCCCTTCACTGTCGTGGGTGTTGCCTGCCGAGACACCGACGAGAAGCGGCAGTCCGTTCGCATCCGACAGGACGTGCATGCTGGAACCCGGCTCGCCTCGGTCCACGGGGCTCGGACCTGTGTGTTCGCCCCTTTTTTAGCCCTGACGTGGGCGGTGTCGAGGACGACACGGGTGACATCGATGAGGCCGGCGTCGTCGAGGCGGTGCAGGACCGCTTCGTGCAAGCGGCCCCAGACGCCGGCTCTCGACCAGATCAGGAATCGGCAGTGGGCGGTCGACTTCGATATCCCGAAGCAGGGCGGCAGTTGGCGCCAGCCGCAGCCGCTTACCAGGACGTAGATGATGGCCGCGAACAGCGTCTCATCAGGCGTGTCCGGCGTTCCACCGCCCTGCGGCCGCACCCGAGACGGCGGGATCAACGGTTTCGCGATCTCCCACAGACCATCCGGAACAATCCAACTCCACGTACCCCGCGCCATGTACGGCTCAACATCCGCCTCACCACGTAGGACACGGTCTAAGTTTCGGAACGCCACCACCTGACTCCGTAGGCGCTCAGAGGCATCTCGGTAAGGCCTAGCTCCCGCCGGACTGCCGTCAAAAATGCATGTTGGGCCGACCACAGCTTTTCGAAGTCCTCCGCCGGAAGAGCAGCCTCGGTATGCGTGGCTCGCCGGGCGGCGAGGTGGCGGACACTGATGACCACTTCTTCTGTGGCACTGAGAGTCTCGGCGGACTCCGACACGAGACGAACGGCCATCGAGGTTGCCTCAAGCCCTTCTTTGTAGGGCCGTCCGGTTTCGTCAAAGAACGGCATGAGGCGGCCGGGTACCCGCGGATGCGGGACGGCCGTGATGTTGGCGGTCGGCTCAAGCGTGTACGCGACGTACTGACGGTAGGCAGCCACGAAGTCTTTGTAGGCAGCGAGGCGGATGTCCCTCCATTGGCGTGCGTGGTCGCGTTGCCACAACCGATCTTGATTGTGAATGGACAACCATCCGCCCAGAACCACGCCAAGCAGCGCAACCACCGCTGTGATCGATGTGCCCGCAACGTCCATCGATTCTCCCCTCGCGGCCTTGGTGGACCAAGCCCAGTTTGCTGTCCAACGTGTTCACGGGGCCCCTCCGCGACGACTACGTCCTCCTTCCCACCACCGATACGACGTCGAGCCCAGGCCCGAGTTAGTGCAGTCAACTGGCCAGACGTTCCAGGCCCTGTGGGACAAAAAGGCCGCCAAGGAGCAGCGCGGCATGCTGCACACGATGTGGTTGCCTGGCTGTGCCGACGCCCTCGTCCCCTAACGACATCATGCCCGGTGAGGCGCTGGGGGAGGATACGAGATTCGAACTCGTGAGGGGGTGCGCCTCAACACGCTTTCCAACTGTGGTGGTGGGGTGGTGGACGTCGTTCGGGGGCGTTCACCTGGGTTCATGGGCGGCTGGCCGGGGAGCAGTAGAGGGCTTGCGGTCCCGCCTGAACGTCCGCGAACGGTGGTGAATGAGACGGGAACTGAGACGGCCCAGGGCACAGGGCCTCGCTCGATGATCTCGGACCGCTCTCGAACTTGGTCGTCCAGCCTGCCTTCCGCCAGGTCGCTCAGTGCCTGCACCTGAGCCGTTACGGGCCCCTCACCTGCCCTTGACGCCTACCTACTCCAGGGCCCCGAGTGCCTACAGCAGTTGGACTGACAGAAGCTGGTGGGCCTCGGCCTTGATGTCCCCCCTGCTGCCGGCGGCGACTGACCAGTCATCCGATTGGCCCGTTGCGGGAAGGCCGTGCGTGGTGATGGATAGAGCATCCGGCGGGATCACAAGGAGGCGGGGGATGGGTAGCATCGGCTGGGAACACTTTGTAGCGGTCCTGGTTCTTATCTTCGTAGGCATCGCGCTCGCGGCCTACGGATGGCACATGGCCAAGAACGGACCAGAAGGCACGACTGCGCGCGTTGAAGTCCTCTCCGGTATCGGCGGTGGACTGATTACCGGCTTCGCGGTCGGACTGAGCGTGTGGTTTCTGGAGAATGGGTTCGTTGCCGCGCAGGAGCGAGCCGTCTGGCGTGCGAATGTGGAGATCGCCGAGAGCATTCCTGGGTTCACGCCTGGGGGGCGGCCGCTGGACGGCATGCATTTCACCGGCAAGAAGATGAAGGGTGCCGACTTCAGCGACCTCGACCTGCGAGACATGAGCTTTCGTGATGCCGAGCTTCTGGGTGCTGACTTTGACGGCGCCGATCTGCGCGGTGCTGACTTCACCGGCGCCAACTTGGAGACCGCCAGTTTCCGAAAGGCTGACCTATCCGGCGCTCTGCTACTCAGTGCCAACCTGGGCCGCGCGGAGATGAGAACTATCAAGACCCTACTTGGTGCGCAGGTAAATAAGAAGACATGTTGGCCGCCTAGATTTTTCGAAAAGCACAAAGACCTCGAAGCCCAGGTCAGACCGATGAAATGGTACGACGACCAAGGGAAGAGTGTCACAGGTAAAGGGACTAATGGGCCGTGCCCGGATTGGACAACTGGCTGACGCCACGACGACCTCGATGCCGTTCGTGAACGCAGGCGCGGTTCCCAACCGCTCCTGCCATCCGCGTAACTGTAAAAGGCTGAGTCCCTGATGCCACCGCCGTTTTCTCGCAGCGCCATGCGCTCGGGCACATAGACGGGCTGCTGAGGCAGCCGTCCGGCTCGGCTCGCGTTGAGGTCGAGGGTGGATGCAGAAGGCCAAGCAGTCGGGGGCCATTTTTACTGGTGGGCCCGGACAGTCTCGAACGGCCGACACCTGCTTTGTAAGGGCGGACGTGGTCGCCGGCGTGCCTGCCTAACGAGCTCGTGCATGGTTGGCGGTGGCACGCGCGACCTTGATCATCGATCATGGTCTGCGTGGTGGGGAACCGGACACGTGCAGCAGTCATGCGCAGACAGCAGATCACCGGGCTGAGTTCACAGGTGATCGCCGAAGTCGTGGCGCAGATCGGCCCGTTGCGGCACGAACGGCACCAGGCAGCCCTCACTCCGCGTCCACGCCGGCGAGTTGCCGGCGCGGGTGCCGAGCACAAGCTCGTCTTCGTCGACCGGCTCTTGGCCACGTTGGTCCACCTCCGCCATGGCGTCACCCACGACGTGCTGGCCTGCTGGTTCGGCGTGGACCGCTCCTTTCCAGGCCGGGAGTTCGGCCTGGCCGCGCTCGCGGCGGCGGGGGATGGCCAGGCCGGTGCTCCGGTAGCCGCCGTCTGCGATGACCGTGGTGCGGCCGACGGCGTCCTTCGCGCCGGACAGCTCCCCCGCCTTGCAGTCGTTGCGGTTGCCGGGCAAGGGCAGGCCGACGGCGACCACGAGTCGGGTGTCTGCATCGATGACAACCTGGTGGTTGGTTGAGTACCGGTAGTTCTTCGACTGCTCGGCGACTGCGTGGTCACGGGTGGGCACGAGGGTTCCATCCACGATCAGCACGGTGTCTTTGCGGAACCGCCTGCGCGGCTGGAAGGCGAGCGACGGCCCGAGGTGGTCGATGATGCGGTCGGCTGCGGATTTCGAGATGCCGAACAGCGGGGCGAGCTGGCGCAGTGTCAGGTTCGTGCGCCAGTACACGGCGACCAGCAACAACCGGCCCTCGATCGGCAGGCTCCACGGCCGGCCCTTGCGGACCTGATCCGCGCCCTCGCGCCGTAGCTCGGTGATCAGCTTGCCGAGCTGACGCGGGCTCAGCCCGGTGAACGGGGCTGTCCAGGAGGGCTCGGATGCCGTGATCACACCAGCCACAGCGAGATCGTCTCAAAGATCGACGGCATGGCACCATGACCGCCATGTACGGTCAGGTCTGGGTGTCACTCATATCGCTGGGCGGCGTCGTCCTCGGTGGCTCGTTGTCCTATCTCGTCCAGCACAGGACTCAACTCTCGGCGGAACGCGCTGAACAGCAACGGCAGCAGATCGCTTTGTCGGAAGCCCGGCGCGGGGAACGGCTGGCGCTGCTGGAGCGGTTCATCGAGGTGGGAGCCGAGGCCGAAGGCTCCGCCTACAGGCGGCCTCCCGAGTGGGAGGACACCGACCCCTGGTTCCTCACGACCCGGGACGTCATGAACAGGCTGTGGGTTGCGGAGCGGCTCATCCGCGTCAAGTTCCCTCTGCCCGTATACGACGCGGCACGCGCATACTTCCTCGACCTCAACCGGACGGTGTGGGAAGGCTTGCCCGACAGCGAGAGCGTGCGGGACTACTTGGAGGGCAACCGACTGGCGTTTCTGGACGCGGCCCGCGCGGTCATGGGGTAGCGCACCGCCGACCCCGGAGATCTTTTACGGGACAGCCCTTAGTCAGCGGTAGAAGCGGGTGAAGTAGACCACCGCAAAGGCACTCGCCACCCACCCGCCCCCACACCCAACCCAGTCGAGGTCTCGCTCAACCCACAACCAAGATCCGGACCATATGCGGGCCAGAGACCGCCAGATCCACATCAGCCGTCACATTCGCGCTGGTCAGCGCCATGCAAGCCGTGTACCACCAGCAGACCAAGAACCTGCTCGTGCCGTAGTAGCGGCGGATCATGCTGCCCTGATCCTCATGCCCGGCACAGCCGGTACCGTCGACGGCGAACCAACCCTGCGCGGACAGCAGCACCATCTGCGCCCGCCCCCAGGTCACCACCGACCCGGTATCTCTGCGGACGATCCGCAGCAGGCGGCCGCCCTCGTCGTCGCTGACGGATCAGGAGGGAACGACAGAATGGGGATCGTGGATGCCGGACTCGCCGCACTGCTCGGCGCCGCGGTAGGTTCCCTCGCCACCGTCGGCGCGGCGTCGGTGAGCGGGCGTGCGACGGCACGCCGGCAGTTCGACCAGTGGCTCAGGCAACACCGCAGAGACGCCTACGCGAACTACCTCAGTGCTCTTCCCGACCGGGACCTCGCCATGGACGCGGTGTTGGACGCACTCCAGCCGGAAACTCCTGACCTGCGGGATGTGAACGAGAAGGTCCGCCGTTTCGTCGCGCTGGCCCGGGAGGTCCACCGTGCCGCGGAAGTCGTCATCCTTGAAGGCCCGCTCTCCACGACGGAAGCAGCCGACTGTGTGGCGCGCGCCTCCCGCGACCTCTCCAGTGTGATGCGCCGGATGGTGCAGAACGCCCATGCAGAGGACTCCTCCCAGAAGGCGGCGGACACCGCTCTCGCGTCCGGGCGAGAGCACGCCCTCCACCAGGCCGTGACAGACTTCCACGCAGCGGCCAGCAGCGTCCTTGGCAACACGAACTGACCATTCCGCCCACGCACCACCCCAGGACGACACGTCTCCCTACCGCCCGACACAGAAACCAGACAATGCGTCACGTCGGGGCGAACGTTGCGCGATGCGGCACCAGGCGCAGACGGAGAGGCATCTGACCAGGGCATCCATCTGTGAGACCGAGCGGCTCGAAGACTGGCTCGGCCAGGAACTCCGGCAGCCCGCGCCCCGTCGCCCGTACCACCAGCACGCCTTGCACGGGCGCGGTGAGGTTGATCCCGAAGCCCCATCCCGAGTGCGAGGACAGGACGTCCTCGACCGTGAGGAGACGGGCGGCCGACACCACGTCGTCCAGCTCGCTCGCGGGAGTGCGGACGACCTTCGGGGAGGCCGGCTCCGGCAGCCGGCACGGTCGTCGATGGGCGCAGGCACGGCGGCGGTGGCGCCGTGCCTGCGGGCTCCGTCGTTCCCACGGCCGCGGTCTCCACCTCGCCTGAGCGGTCCACGAGGGCGACCGCTCCGGGGAGACTCCCCCGGCGACGTGCTGCTCCAACAGTGCGGTCAGGTGGCTCATCGGACTCTGCCTCATCTCGTCACGGACGACGGATTCGTATCCAGGACCGGCCGTCCGCCCCCACCTCATCGGCGCCCACCCGCACGCGCTCCCGCGACTCTTGTCGCCCGTGGACGGTTCAGCGGCCGTGGGTCGAGGTGCTGCGGTAGTCGGTGTACGTGTAGGGGTTGTCGAGGGCGACCCCCGTACACCGAGACTGATCCGGATCGCCGAGGAGGAGGGCGTCCTCGGCCCGCACCTGAACCTGTTCGCCGCCATCGGCCGGACGCACCCGCGAGTGCTGCACCGGACGCTTCCCCTCAACGGAGCGGGGGTGTGCGGCGCCGCCCTCGCGGACCTCGGCCTCCCACTCCAACTCCTGCGCGGCTTCGCCCTGTTGGCCCGTACGGCCGGACTGATCGGGCAGCTCGCCGAGGAACTGCGCCACCCCGTCGCCCAGGACGTCTTCCTGTCCGTCGACCTCAACAACACCCCTGTCCGGCCCGAGCTTTTCACCCCGAACCCGCTCACGAAGGACCGGCGGGAGAACTGACCCCGCGACCGCCGCCCCACCGTCCACCAGCACCGCAGACCAAGGAGCCGCAACCGTGTTCGTCGACGAGGACAACCTCACCGAGCTGGCCGTCGAGCGGTGGGCCACCGCGCACTCCCCGCGGCTGGGCGAGCTGATGACCGCACTGGTCCGTCATCTGCACGCCTACTCGCGCGAGGTGCGGCTCACCGAGGACAAGTGGATGGCCGCGATCGAGTGGCTGACCGCGGCCGGCCAGATCAGTGACGCCAAGCGCCAGGAACTGATCCTCACCTCCGACGTGCTCGGACTGAGCACACTGGTCGTCCAGTTGAACAACACCTTCACACCACGGGCGACCCCCGCGACGGTGCTCGGGCCGTTCCACCTCGACGGCTCACCGACCGCACCCCACGGCTTCGACATGTCGGACGGCATCCCAGGAACACCGCTCTTCTTCACCGGCAGGGTCACCGACACCGATAGCAAGTCCCTTCCGGGCGCCGTACTCGGCGTCTGGCAGGCCGACGCGGAAGGCGCCTACGAGGCCCAGCTCCCCGAGATCGACTAGGCACGCCTGCGGGCCAAGTACCGAACCCGTGAGGACGGCACCTACTGCATCCGCACCATCGCACCGCGCGGTTATGCCATACCCATGGACGGCCCCGTCGGCGACCTGATGCGTAGGACGGAGCTCAGCCACTTCCGGCCGGCACACGTCCACTTCCTGATCGACGAGCAGGGCTACCGGAAACTGATCACCCATCCGTTCCAGGCGGGCAGCGACTACCTCGACTCCGACGTCGTCTTCGGCACCAAGAACGTACTGATCATCCCGTTCACCGAACAACCGGCCGGTACCGCCGCTCCGGACGGCGGCACGCTCGAAGTGCCGTACCTGCACGCCGAATTCGACTTCGTCCTGGAGTCCCGCTGACCGCCGGGCGGAGGGTGCGGCAGTGCGACCGCGGCACCGGGCCCGGCTCCTGATGCTCATCGACGGGGCGTGCGAGCCCGTGTCCGACGTCGAACGAACTGCCCCGCGGCTGGGGAAGGGGCTCTCGGCTCACCGAACCCAGTGCTGGTCGGTCTCGCCGCTCTCGCCATCCGTGGCCGGGTCAAAAGGTAGCCAGCGATCTTCAGGGCGGAATGAGAGTGCATAGGGGTTTTGTCATCTCTGAACATGTGGCGGTGCGGCCTACTGGCCGGCCGGAGGCCATGGGCATGTTGGGCTGGGCACCCTGAGCGAGCGCAAGCCCTACAAGACCGACGTGCGTGACGAGCAGCGGGCGCTGGTCGAGCCTGCGGTCGCTGTGTGGAATGCCGCGCATACCTCGGTCAGCAGCCATCACCGCCGGTACGCGATGCGGGAGATCGTCAACGCAGTGCTCCACCAGGATGCTGCCAACACCCTTGAGGACGACGCGCGTTGCTCAGCACACCGCGACCCTGTCCTTGTCCTTGGCCGGGACAGCCTGGTCCGTCCCGTCGTGTCGGCCGTGCCGGTCGCCGTCGCGTCGCCCCGGGGGTACGCCTACGCCGACCAGGTCGCTTTTGCCGGTGACCAATGCGCCTGGCCGCAGGGACAGGACGATGACGAGAGGGGCACATGTCCCCGGTCGACGCGGACGACACCGAGCCAGCCGCCGCCCCCAACACGGCCGGATCCGGAACGAGTCGAGCCAAGTCGGCCGTCGCACACCCCTCGGCCTGATCCGATGTTCCGGAGGGACAGAACCCCCATGGGCACGACCCCGGCCGGCCGCAGGCCTCCGAGCAGCAGTACCGTTGACGGCGGAGCTTTGATGACCGCGCCGCACAACACCGTGATCATGGACCTCGGAAGCTGGTTGCAGTGGTTCCCTCATGGACTGCCCTGGCCGGGGCGGCAATCTTTTCTCTGCTGGCCACGCGGGCTTGCCGCAGGGTCGTCCGGCCCTGGACCGGCTCCCTGCCACCGACCTACCCCTCGGTCTTCGCACGGTTTCTGACGCCAGAGCAGCGTACGAGGATCGAAAGCGCCCCTGTCCCGGGGGCAGTCTGCCTCAGTGGTATCGCCGTCCTGCTCCTCAGTGGCGCATGGGTGCGGCCCGGAGTCGACGCGGACCAAGCGAATCCCGTCCTCAAGGCCGTGGCCGTCGCAGGGCTTGCGGCCTTCCTCCTCGGACTTCTCACTGAGCTCTCGGTCGCCTTCACCGGCGGCCCGGCCTGCTCATGCGCAACTCGCGTCCGACCCCCGCACCACCGGATTCCAGCCTCTCTGCGGAATCCGACGGTGCCGAGGTCGGTTCGGCCGGTATCTCGGTGCTCCGGGACGAAGAGGATTCGTACGCACGCCTGCGGCGGTACGACGTCTTCCTCGACGGATCCCGGGTAGGGCGGTTGCGACGCGGGGAAGTGTGTCTGACGCAGGTGTCGGGTGGACCCCATACCCTCCAGGTCAAGATCTCCTGGTGCTCGAGTCCCTTGCTCTCGCTGTTCCTGGCCGACGGTGAGCGAAAGGCCTTTGTCTGCCGGGCCCGACCGGAAGCGGCATCGGATCCCGTCGGTGCCGTGATGGAGCGCCACGAATTCCTCGTCCTTCACGAGATCCAGCAGAGCGGGCCCGGCAGCCGAGGCAACCGACCCCGGGCACACCAGACGGACGTACCCGCAGAACCACCCCACACAACGCCCCAACGTCGAGAAGACAACCGCGCGCGAGGGCCGAGACAGCAGCCCTGACTCTCCAGAGGACCGGTCCGTCACCTCACATCGACGAAGTCTCCTGCTGCTGTCGACGGGCCCGTCGTGGCTGTGCCCGTGAACACGAAGCGGAAATACCCGTCGCTCCCGGCCTTGGTGGTGGCCTTGAGCTTCCCCCCGGCGCCACTGGTGACGCTCTTCAGCGTGGTGTAGACGGCGCTGCCCTTCTTACGGAACTGCAACCGGACCGCCTGGCCTTGGTAGCCGGTGTACGTCCCGGTGTCCCAATTGGCGCGGGTCAGCTTCCCGTTGACCGTGATGGTCCGGCCCTTTTTCACCGGCTCGGGCGAGGCGTTCACCGTCACCGTGGCGTTCCGCTTGAACTGCGCGGTGCCGGTGGCGTCGGTCTCCGTCCAATCGTCGTGGGTGTCCTGTGCCGCGCCGAGTACCTTCCAGGCACCGGCGAGGCCGTTGTGGTCGAAGTCCCGCGCGGCGTCCACACCGAAGCTCACCTTGCACGTGGAGGTGATCGGGTCGGCAGGCGACACAGTGCACGCACCCGCCGGCGGATACAGCGGCAGGATGCCGTCGGCGTCGTCGGTGTTCGGACCATGCCACAGGTAGGCCCACGACGCGGCGACGCCGTCCGGATCCCGGACCGTCCAGGTGATCGTGACGGTCTTTCTCGTGGTCAGGCCGAGCACGATGTCCTTGCCGCCGTTGACCACGACGTTCGAGAACGTGGCATCGCTCGACGCGGCCCGTTCCGCGCCGTGGGCGGTTGCCGGAAGCACCGATGCGGACAGGGCGGTCGTCAGGGACGCGACGGCGAGGGCCGGGCGGATGCGCATGGAGTCCCCCTTCGGGACGACAGGTTCGCCGTCACTGCGCACGGCGATTCCTGATGGTGTGTCAACAGTGGCTAGACACACGGGAAACGCCCCCGGTTGCCCCGTTCTTCGAACGATCCTGACCCTTGCGGAAGACTCGGCATGGTGGCCTCGCACCGCACGCCCTCCGCCCGTGGAAGCACCTACACGGATCCTCGTCACTCCACGGCGGACCTGTGATGCCGCCCTATGAGGCCTTCCGATGCTCCGTCCCCCCGGTCGCCGACGTGGTGATCTGGCTCATCACGCCGACGGCTGAGGGGCTTTGTCACGGGTCACACTTCGTGGCGCAGCCGTTGAGCGGAGGGGGCCCCACCCCGCAGTTCATTGGTGCACAGCCCGCCCGGTCTCGGCCGGTCCGCAGCGATTGCCGTGCCAGTCCAGTATCAGGACCGTGGCGTCATCCCTGAGATTGCCGTGACAGGCGGCGAGCACCGCGGCGGTCAGGCTCCGGACCGCTTCTCGCGGGTGCAGTGCGCGGGTGCCGTGGACAAGCGAGGCCAGGTCGACAGCGGCGGCGCCGCGCTCCTGCATTCCGTCGGTGAGCAGGACCAGGCGGTCTCCCGGACGCAAGTGCAGTACCTGCAGGCGGTACGGGCTGGGGGCCGCCACGCCGAAGGGCAGGTTGACGGCGAGTTCGACCTCCGCGACGGCGTCATCGCGCAACAGCAGGGGCCGGGGATGACCGGCGTTGACCAGGTTGACCCGGCCGGTGTCGAGGTCGACGCACAGCAACTGGCCCGTGGCCAGGCCGCGGCTGTGAGCCAGCATGGCCTGGTGGGCGTGCTGGGCCTGCTTGAGGGGATCACAGCCGCTGCGGCGCGACCGGCGTAGTGCGCCGACCAACAGGGTGGCCAGCAGGGCGGAGTTCGTGTCGTGCCCCATGGCATCGGTGACGGACAGGTGCAGGGTGTCGCGGTCGAGGGTGTAGTCGTAGGTGTCGCCACCGATGTCGTCGGCCGGAACCAGGCCCGCGGCGAGGGTGAACTGCTCCGCCTCGCAACAAGGCGCCGAGGGAAGCAACTGATGCTGGATCTCCGCGGCCAGGCTGGTCTCGGTGGTGCGCCGGCCTAGATGGTACAGATCCGTGAAACGGCGGTCCGTGACGATGATGTAGGCCAGCGCGTGCGCCGCATCACGGACCTGCCGCAGCACTACGTCGTCGGCGCACTGCAGAGTCACCTCCAGGACACCGATGCAGTCACCACGGTTGGTGACCGGCGTGATGACGCACTGCCCGCCCTGGCCGTCCTCTTCCACTTGCTGGCGCTGGCTCTTCAGAACTCCGTCGTACACGCTGCCCTGCAGGTCCAGCGACTGGACAGTGTCGTCGGCCTCGCCGCCGGCCGCGGCCAGGCGTACGAGCCGCTGCCCGATGAGGTCGACGAACAGGAAGGACACACGCTCCGCGCCAAGCCTCTTCTGCAAGTCGTGTGCCACGACGTCGACAGACTCACCGGGCGGGGCCGCTTCCGCAGCGGCCAGCAACTCGCCCAGTTCCAGATCTCCACCCTCCACGACAACCTCCTATCGGCTGTCGCACCTTCTTCCCCGACTCCGCGCGATATTGCCTGTTGTGCCCATCCTCACCGGTCAAGGCGGTGGGCCCGACCGATGCGAGCCGGTGTCGACTTGGTCGTCACCGCGAAGGAAGGCGAGTCATGGATGAGACGAGTCGACACACGTCAGAGCCGCCGGTCGGTGAGCTGGTTCAGCATGCCTCGCGACAGCTCACCGAGCTGGTACGGAGCGAAATGCGGCCGGCGCAGGCCGAGATGAAGGAGAAGGGCAAGCGTTACGGCAAGGGTGGCGGACTCTTCGGAGGGGCCGGCCTGGCCGACTTCGGGCAGCCCACCCACCGAAATCAAGCCAAGCGATGACGCAATCACCCTAAGCCACCGCCCTCAAGGAACAGACGACAGCCAAGGCCGCGGAACTGACGGGACAGGCCGAGGTGAAGGCATCCGAGGCCTCGCTGACAAGGTGCCCGACACGGTCAAGGACAAAGCAGCCGTGGCCGCCGAGCAGGTGAAGGCCACGGCGCCCGAGCCCGTGCGGAACCACCGCACCGCACTGATCAGTGCGGGCGCGGCCTTTCTGGCTGTCTTCGTACTGCTGCGTCGCAAGAAGAAATAGGGCTACGGCCGCGGTCCCCGCGCACATCACGGGCAGAGCCATCCGCGTTCGGCAGCCTCACTTCTCCAGTGGAACGACCGTCTGGCCGGAGTGCTTCGGGGCTTCGGCCTCGTCGAGCATGGCCGCGGCGACAGTGGCCCGGCTGATGCGGGCGGGGAACATGCGGTGGGGCACCTCGCCCAGGGTGAGAGTGCGTCGGCGGTCGCTCAACGCGCCGTTCGAGTAGGGACCCGCGTGAAACACGGTGCCGCCCGCGTCGAGAACCGTGGTGTCCGCCCCGACCCGGTCGGGAATCTCCTCCCGCATGAACCGCCCGAGGAGCGTTCTCGTCATTCCGCCCGCCACGGGTGCGGACTGCCCGGTGCCGAAGGCGCCCACCCACACCACGTGCGCCGGTGTACCGGCCACCGCCGCCCGCGCGCCGGCCGTGAGGGCGCCCGGCTTCTCGCCCTCGGCGATGCCGAGCCCTGAGACGATCGTCGCCCCGGTTCCCAGTGCGGCGGCCATCGCGTGCGGATCGCGCACGTCCGCGGCGACACGGTGCAGCCGGTCCGAGTCCGGCACGGTGATGCGCTCGGGGGTGCGGGCCACGGCAATGACGTCGTGTCCGCGTTCGAGCGCCTGCTGGGTGAGCTGACGCCCCAACGCGCCGGAAGCCCCCAGGACAGTGATCTTCATGGTGTTCCTTCTCGTACGTGGGTGGGCGCGTCAGACGATCGGCGACAGGACCGCAAGTGCCGCCGCGTGCAAGCCGGGCGCGGCGATGAGCACGTCCCGGCTGCCCGGGGTCCAGGGCCGGCCCCGCAGGTCCGTGACGATCCCTCCCGCCTCGCTGACCAGCAGGGAACCGGCGCTGACGCCGGGCAGGTCCGGCTCGTACTGCCAGAAGACGTCGTACTGGCCGGAGGCGACCGCCAGCAGCGGGAAGGTCGTCGGGATGGTGTTGCGCACCAGCAACGCACACTGGGACAGCGCAGCCACGGCGCGACCGAACCGCTCGCTGACGTGTCCGTCGCCGCCGGCCTGGCTCGCGGTCACGATCGCCGCTTCGAGCTCCGTCTTGTCGGACGCGCGGAGCGACGTTCCGTTGAGCTTGGCCCCGCCGCCCTGGACGGCCGTGTAGGTGAGGTCTCCGACGGGCTGCCGTACGACGGCCAGTACGGGCACGTTGTCGCGGATCAGCGTGACGGTGACACCCCACTCGGGCAGTCCGTGCACGTGGTTGACGCCGCCCTCCGCCCCGTCGACGACCCACCAGTCACCCTCGGGCAACAGGCTGCCCTCCTGTTCCTCCTCGACCCAACCGGCGCCGGGCAGGGCGTCGTTGAGGACGGTCCGCGCGGCGGTCTTCGATTCGCTCTCTATGTGCATGCCGAGCTTGTACATGGCGGCGCGGTCCGTGGGACGGGAGTCGCGGGAGAACGCCTTCATCAGGCGGTCACCGGCTTGGGTGGCAGCGTGTACGACCTGCGGGAGCAGTTCGGCGAGGTCGGTGGTGGTGGCTTGTCCGGTGGACGCGGTGCTCATGGCGGACTCACTTTCCTTGGAGAGTGCCGGGAAGGTTCCGGCGAGGACTCCATGGAAGTGACCGGCCTATACATGCGTCAAATGCATGCTTTGGACGCCAGAGATTACTCAGACGCAATCATTGGGTCGCCTACGACAGTCCTCACCACCCTGCGTACTTGCTCGCGGAACCAGACGTGCGCGGGGTCGGTGTCGTAGAGCTGGGGCCAGGCCAGGATCATCGGAGCGGGCGGCACCTCGAAGGGCAGGGGCCAGGACCGCAGTCCGTACCGGGCCACCGTCGAGGCGCTCGTCCGCTCGGGTACGGTCACGACCCCCTTGGTGGCCACGGCCAGGGACAGAGCGGTCCCCAGCGTCGGGGCCGAGGCCACGACGTGGCGGGCGAGTCCCTCCGCCCGCAGCATGTCGTCGATCGGATCCCGGAGCCGGCCACGGCGCGAAACGATCACATGGCGGGCTTGTGCGTACTGTTCGATCGTCAATCGCCTGTGGCGCCCGTCGGGTTGTCGTACGACCACCAACCGGTCCTGCCCGAGGATCTCGCTGCGTACCTCCGGCGAGGCGGGCTCACTCGCCCCCACCTCCAGGTCGACCCGACCGCGCCGGAGATCGTCGGTGTCGGTGCCCGACTCGGCCAGCAGCCTGAGCCTGACGCCGGGGGCCTCGACGAGCAGCGTTCTCAGCAGGTCAGGGCCGATGGCCGCCGTAATGGCGTCGTGGAACTGGACCGTGAAGGTGCGGTCCAGCGTGGACAGGTCGAGTGTCCGCTGCGGCGACAGCAGCGCCCCGGCAGCCTGCACCAGCCGGTGGACATCGGCACGGACGGCCACGGCGTACGGAGTGGGGGTCATCGACCGGCCGGTGCGCACGAGGATCTGATCGCCTGTCACTCGCCGGATGCGGCCGAGCGTACGGCTCATGGCGGGGGCGGACAGGTTCAACCGGTCGGCGGCTCCGACGACACTGCCCTCTTCGAGCAGAGCGTCCAGGGCGGTGAGCAGATTCAGGTCCAGTTGCATGCGAGTAACTCTAGAGCTGCATGGAATGCATCATCGGTCATGTTCGAGTGCCATTGGGGGCCGCAGACCCCTTGTTAGGTATTTAGCTAAGGTGCTAAATAGAGTCCATGACACGAGCTCAGGACGAAGCGAGCGCCTTCCGGGCCCTCGCCGATCCGACGAGGCGCCAGATCCTGGAGGAGCTGCGGGGCGGCGAGCTGGCTGCCGGACAGATCGCGGGCAGGTTCCCGATCAGTGCGCCGTCCGTCTCCCGCCATCTCGGTGTGCTCAAGGAAGCCGGCCTGGTCACCGAGCGCCGGGAGGGCAACAGGATCCTCTACACACTGGCCGAGGACCGCCTGGCGACCAGCATCGGACGCTTTCTCAGCGCCGTCTGCCCCGAGCAGATCGTCTTGCGCCACACCACATGGCGCCCGGGGGCGCAGAGCGAGGGATCATGAGGCAGCCATTGCTGTCCAGCGTCATCGAACGACGGCTTCTGGTGAACTACCGGGTGGCCCCGGACGTCGCGGCACGGCAACTCCCCGAGCCGCTGCGCCCGCACCTGGTGCACGGCTATGCGGTCGCCGGCATCTGCCTCCTGCGCCTGGGTAGTGTGCGGCCGTCCTGGGTACCCGAGACGTTCGGGCTGCGGAGCGAGAACGCGGCGCATCGGATCGCCGTCGAGTGGGACGGGCCGGACGGTGTCGAGACCGGCGTGTACATCCCGCGCCGCGACACCGGCTCGCGGCTCAATGCCTGGGCCGGGGGCCGTGTGTTCCCCGGCGAACACGGCCGTGCGGATTTCGAGGTGCACGAGACGCCCGACCAGGTGCGTGTCGCGTTGGCGACCAGGGACGGTGGCACACGAGTGGACGTCACCGTCGAGCTGGACGACGAGTTGCGGGGCAGCGAGTTGTTCGCCGATCTCGGGGCGGCTTCCCGTTTCTTCCGGGACGGGACGAAGGGCTTCTCGCCCACCGGATCGAGCCACCGGTTGGACGGCATGGAACTGCGCACCGACGCCTGGCACGTGGAAGCCGGCCGGGTCCGATCCGCCGAGTCGTCCTTCTTCGACGACCTGGACCGGTTTCCGCCCGGGAGCGCGACCCTGGATTGCGCTCTGGTGATGCGGAACGTCCCCGCCGACTGGCGGCCGCTCCCGGCCATGGCCACGACGCGAGACGCTCAACTCGCCTGTCCGGTCGCCGAGTCGGCGGCGGCCCGTGCTACAGCTCGGTGGCGACGGGGCCGGGGCTGACGGTGTTGACGCGGATGCCCCGTGGTCCCAGTTCCTTGGGGAGGGACTTGCTGAAGCTGGCCAGGGCGGCCTTGGCGGCGTTGTAGTCGATCACGAGGGGGTCGGGCAGCGTGGAGTTCACCGAGCCCACGGTCACGATCGCGCCGGAGCCCCGCTCCAACATGAGCCGGATCGAGGCGCTGCGGCGAACAGTGCTGGGGAGATCCGCTTCGTTCGCCTGCTCCAGGGAGAGTTCGCTCGCGTACGCACGCAGCAGATCGTGGAAGACGTAGCGGCCGGGGGCATGTTCGGTGAGGAGGTGTGCGCGGGCGAGTTCGTCCAGCGCGGCACGGGTCTGCCGCACCGGGCACCCGACCGGGCGGCTGCCACACGGACGCCGAGAGTTGGTGAACGCGTCGAGGCTGCCGTGAGCTTCCCTCGATTCGCCGACGAGCGTGGCCAGCGGGAAGGCCGGGGTGATCAGGGCTCGCGCGGTGATGACGGCGGGGACGAGCGGCAGTCTGCCGCACAGCGTGATGATCTCCTCGATCGCTTCCGGCTCGGCGGCCACCCGGTCCACACCGAGCCGTCGCGCGAGCGATTCCCTGGCCTCGCCGTAGGACAGCAGGTCCGGGCTGAGGGGGCGTCCACCGTCGGCCACGACCAGGCTGGTGAGCTGGGCCCGGCTGGTGATCAGCACCAGACGACCGGCCGCGGCGGACAGCGGCGGGCGTATCTGCTCGGCGTCGTGGGCGTTGTCGAGCGGTGCCAGCACCGGTCGGCCGGCCAACAGGCCGCGATAGAAGGCCACTTGAGCATCGACCACGTTCGGATCTGCTGAGGACCGACACCGAGCGCCTCCGGGAAACCCCGCACCGCCTCGGCCGGATCCATCGTGGAACCCCGGAGATCGAATCCGCGCAGACTGCAGACTGACGTAGAGCTGACCGTCCGGGAACCGGGGAGTCACCGTTCCTGGACGAGGAGCAGGGTGGTCCTTCCACAGCGTCGGCTCCGGCTGCATCGGGCGTCTCCCCCGGCCGGGGCCGTCGCGGCGGGGAAGAGCGAGGTCTCGTCCCCGTGCAGTCCGGCGCCGTCGAGTCTCAGCAGGTCCTTGTTGGCCACGGCGGGTGCGACCTGTACGTATTCGCCCTCGACGAAGACCGGGCCGAGGGCGGCCAGCGCGCCAACAGGTCGATGACGCGCTCCCCCGCCACCTCTTCGACCGACTCCCGGGCAACCGTCTTGCGCAGCAGCGCCGCCGGGCCGTGCGGTGCGTCGAGCAGCCGGAACACCGCCGCTTCGAACGGGTCGGTAAGGCCGAGGAGCCGCCAGGGGAAGTCCGGCCGGGTGTCGACCAGGACGATGTACCCGCCGAGGCCGCAGTGGGTCAGGCTGCTGCGCGAGTACGCCCGTGTCCAGTGAGCGAGGGCCGCCCAGGCAGCCCACTGGCTCTTCGTCCGAGCGTTGGGAATCGCGCCCGTTGGGACTGCGTCACGAGCCGTCGCGCAGTTCGTGAAGGCGTTCGCGGGTGAAGTGGATGTCGTCGAAGGTGACCACGCATCCGTCACCGGTCGGCGATTGTGCCTCGAAGCCGACGACGGCGTGCGTGGACGTGCCATCGAGGGCGAAGAAGCGGATCATCCGCCATGTCTTGCCGTCGAGGGACGCGTGGTATGCGAAGGCGTGATCGATTCGGGCGACGCGAAGCCACACCGTCTGGCCGTCGACAGCGAAGGCGTTGGCGTCGTCCGCGACGCCGCGGGCCACCACCGAGACGATCATGGGCTTGCGGTCGGGGGAGTATTCGAAGCAGAGCTTGCCCCAGTGGCGGTCGTCGATCCACAAGAGCAGCACGCCGGCATCGAAGGTGGACTTGAAGTCGACGGTGACGCGGGCGCTGAACTGGAAGTCACCGTCCGGGGGGACGCCGAGCAGGGTCGCGGCGTTGAGCATGGACTCGGCGTTGAGCTGAGAATCCGCCCCCGGGTCGATGAAGATGTCGCTATGGGGGGCCGCTGTGGCTGTCACCGTGTCGGTCGCCTCGTCGACGGTCCACGCCTCGCCGGGCGACGGTGAGAGGGTGAAAGGCAGTCCAGGCACGTTGCGGGTAATGGCCATGTCGCTACTCCCACGGTTCAAGGTGTGCGGACCTGTGCATCGGGGATGAGGTCGTGGAGCGTGCGGCGCACGATGTCCTCGGTGAACTCCTGTTGCCAGAAGTACTTTTACAGGCCGATGCCTTCCTGTACAACGTCGATCACATGCCCGCAGACGCTGTGGATGTGGCGGGAGAAGCACCGTGTCGCCCTGCGGTCGCGGGAGTCCGCGACGGTCATCTGGACGAGCCACTCACGAGGGTCCTCGCGAAGTTCAAGATTTCCATGGACTCGTCGAGCGGCGAAGAGATCGTTCGCGAAGCGCTCTAACGCGGTGAAGACCAGGCTCAGGCCCCGCTCCTCGATGACGTCCAGTGTCACGGCCAGGATGCGGTCGGGTCGTTGCGGCTCGGGTCTCCGCGATGCAGCACTCATCGAGGCAACACTCCCTGCGATGGGCACCCTTCAGCGACTTCGCTCACCTGACCATAGGAACGTTCGCACGACGGAGCAGGGCGGAGGCCACACGGCCTGGACACGACGCAGCGCGTTGTCTGTCACCGGTCCACTCCAAAACTCAGTCGAACCAGATCGCATGGGTTCGCTAGTGCTGTGACCGCGTAGGTTCGCCGTGTTGGTGGTGGTGGCGGCGGTTGGATGTGCGGTGACGTCCGATCCGACCGCTGGAGGCGCGGTGGCCGAGCCTGTCCGCGTGCGCAGACTGACCGATCAGGAAGGGTAGCGGCTGCAGCAGATCGTGCCGATGCTGCTGGCCTCGGTCGGCGCCAACGCCCGCCACAGCGACGCCCTGGCCGCCGAACGACATGAACGCGCCCGCATCCGCATCCACAGCGAGAAGGGCATCCGCTGGGGTGGCGGACCCCTGTCGGCGACGGCCTGAGTCGGCTGGAAGGTGAGTTACCGAGATCATTTGATGACGTTTGCCCGATGCTGTTCCAGCACACCAATGGACAGTGCTGATACGGCCATCAGCCCGAACACGATCGGGCTCGAACCACCGCTGTGATGCCGCTCCCAGATATGGAATCCGACCAGCAGAACAACGACTCCGAACAGAACGATCTGTATCCACCTGACAGCCATGGCCCGTTGGCTGTGGCCGGCAGCGTTGCAGTCTCTTTTGCGCACCGGGACTCCCCTGCTCCTCAGTGCACCGACTGTAGTGGCGCCGAGGCCATCGGTTCGGCCCAACCCGGGGAACCTGCGCGGTCACAGCCCTACGAAGTCAGAATGTCTTCTCAGCGCTCCCTACTTCCACGTTCGGCACCGGCTGCCTCCGGGGTACACCACGGTCATGTCGTCTCCGAAGACTGGTGGGCACCGTACTCGGCCGACCACCAAGAGGTGTGCAGGGCCCGGCCGACCACGTTGGGTCTGTCAATGAACGGGTCAACTGGTGCGAGTTCTGGGTCAGTTGTGGGCTTTTGAGAGTCGGCCGTCGAAGGCGATTGGGAACGCACGGAGGGCCCGCTTCCAGCAAAGGTCTTCGTCCACCTCCGAAGGATTCGTTGTTGCCCAGCGGCAAAGTCGTCATCGCCCCCCGGCTGCTGACCCCCCACCCAACCACCTCCGAAGGCGAGATCGAGTTCACCTTCCGCGGCGAGAAGCACACCGTGCGGGCCGGATCCACGATCAACATCCCGGCCAACGCACCGCCACACCGCACAACTTCCGCAACACATCAGGGGCGCCCGCCCGGATGCTGTGCATGTGCACCCCGCCGGCCAGGACGAGTACTTTCTGCGCATCGGCGATGTCGTAGCGGGCAAGGACGCGCCACCCCCGCAGCACTCGCCGCACGAACTCGCGGAACGCCGCCGCCACGCGGCCGAGTTGGCCCCGACCTACCGAAGCGAGTTCCTCTAGCCCGCAGGGCCGGTGACCCCGGCACCGGTCCGCCGTTGGCCGACGGCAGTCGAGCGGCGTGTGCGCCCGCGTCGGCGCGCAGTGCCGCCAACTCTCAGGACGAAGCGCGACGAGCCTCCGCCTGTGCGGCCCACCACGCCCAGTGGATCGACACCGGATCACCACGGTCGACCTCGAACCCGTTGAGGAACACCGGCTCCCCCAGCGCCAGCGCCTCCATCTCCGCCCGCGCGTTGACACGGGTGTAGACGGCCCGGAAGACCGCGTCGTGGACGGTCGGCCCGACCACTGTCATGCCATGGCCGCGCATGAGCACCACGGACCGGTCCCCCAGCGTGCGCGCAAGCGCCGCACCCGCGACGGGGTTGTCGACCAGCATGGTGTTGTCCTGGCCCATCACCTCCCGGATGTCGAACACCGGAGCTGGATCGCTCCCCAGGAAGTAGGCCGTGTGCAGCACGGCCTTGAGCGGTGCCCCGGTGAGCCCGAACGGCAGCACGGCATCGGTGTGGCTGTGCACCACCGCCATCACGTCGGGGCGCGCCCGGTAGATCCCGCCGTGGATGTACCGCTCGCTCGGACCCGTGCGGCCACCTGCCCGGCACGGCTCGCCGTTCTCGTCGTACTCGATGACATCGCCGGCGGTGACGTCATCGGGAACGACGCCGCCCCGTTGCATGAAGAAGTGCGCGGCGTCGGCCGCGGACCGGACGCTCAGGTGACCGAAGCCGTCCAGGACGCCATGGTCGTAGAGGACGTGGTGCGAGGCGACGAGCTCGGCGATCCGCTCCTCGTCGGTGGGCGGGATCGTCCCGTCGACCCGCTGCGAGGTGTTCGGCGGGCTGTACTGTTCCATTTCCATTTTCGTCGCTCACTCCCCTGACGGGTGTTGCGTCGGCTCGGGATCTGGCCGCATGAGGTGGTCCGCCAAGAAGTCCACTGCCTGCTCGATCAGCGGGCCGTGATCCGCGCCCTCGAACATGTGACCCGCCCCCTCGACCAGACGCAGGGTCACCGGCGCGCCCCGCGCCGCCATGGCCTCGGCGAGCACGACGCTCTGCCGGTAAGGCACGTACGGGTCCTCCGTGCCGTGCATCATCAGGAGCGGCGCGGGCCCGGACGACGCCGAGTAGCTGAGCGGGCTCGCCGCACTCGCCGCGTCCGGGTTCTTCCGCAGCGGACCCCCGATGAGGAGCGACTCGGGCGATCCGGGGTCGTCGTGCGGGTGGATCGACCTGCCGCCCTCGGCCTGGGTGTCCATGGCCAGGAAGTCCGTCGGCGGATACCACGCGACGGCTACGCTGACCTCGGAGGACGGGCCGGTCACGCCCACCTCGCCCTCCAGCGCCCGCTGCCGCCCGTCCAGCGCAAGGAAGGCCGACAGGTAGCCACCCGCGGACTCGCCCCACACGCCGATCCCGTCGGGCAGCAGACCGAGATCCGGCCCGTGCCGGCGCACCCAGCGCACGGCGGCCTTGACGTCGTGCACGCAGGCGGGGAACCGTTCCTCGAACGCGAAGCGGTACTCGACGACCGCCACCGCGATCCGCCGGGCCAGCAGCGCCTCCCACGGCGGGCCCGAGAGGGCACTGCGACGGCGTGACCCCATGAGGAACCCGCCGCCGTGCAGCCACAGCACGACGGGAACGGGGCCAGCTCCCGCCGGCACCATCAGGTCCATGCGCAGCGGGCGATAGCCGATCTCGTTGGCGTAGACGATGTCGCGGTAGAGGCGTGTCCCGTCGTCGCCGTCGGTCGGCGGGGGCAGGGTCGAGGGGGTGTCCGGCGGCGGTGCGACCAGTTGCGGCACTGGCGGTTGTTCACCGGCGATACGCATGTTCACTCCGATGCTCGGGCGCTGGTGGAGAGCACTGTGGCGGGGGCGGCGCTTCGTGCGGTGTCCAGTGCGTGGCGTGCGGCGTTCTGGAGATGGTCGATGTCGTCGGAGACGGAGGCGAAGGTGAACCCGTCGGCGAGGGCCCGGGCCGCTGCGGCTCCGGTGTTCGTGTGCAGTCCGCATCCCCGTCCGGC
Organism: Streptomyces sp. NPDC005492; assembly: GCF_040605995.1. Lineage (NCBI taxonomy): Bacteria > Bacillati > Actinomycetota > Actinomycetes > Kitasatosporales > Streptomycetaceae > Streptomyces > Streptomyces sp. NPDC005492. Next base: position 53,764 of record NZ_JBEXDX010000029.1, on the reverse strand, counting down.
GGCCCGGGCGGCGGCGCGTACCCGGTCCAGGGCGTCGGCGAACCGGGGTGCGGGCCGTTCGGTGGCGGGCGGGAAGTCACCCAGGGCCAGGGAGAGGTCCGAGGGCCCGACGTAGAGGGCGTCGACGCCGGGGACCCGGGCGATCGTCTCGACGTTGTCGAGACCCTCCAGGGTCTCGATCATGACGACGCAGGCGACGGCCCGGTCGGCCTCCCGCGGATCGGGGCCGATGCGGAGGGCGGAGCGGACCGGTCCGTAGCTGCGGGTTCCGGTGGGCGGGTAGCGGCAGGCCCGGACGGCGGCGGCGGCCTCCTCGGGGGTGCTGACCAGCGGGACGATGACGCCGGCGGCTCCCAGGTCCAGGGCGCGGCCGATGTGCTGGGGTGTGTTGGCGGCGACGCGGACCATCCCGACGGTGGTGCCGGCGTCGATCGCGGTCAGGTTGCGCAGGCAGCCGGTGTCGTCCAGGAGGCCGTGCTGCGCGTCCAGGCACAGGTAGTCGTAGCCGAGCCGGGCGAGGCGTTCGGTCATCGGGGGGTTGTCGGTGCCGATCCAGAAGCCGACCAGCCCGGCCCGGGTGCGGATCCGTTCGGCGAAGCCGGCCGCCACGGTCATGCTGTCTCCTCCGGTCGCGGGGCCCGGACCGCCGCGCGGGCGGTCCGGGGCGGAGTGCGCCGTGCCGTCATGCGGTGACGTCTTCCGGGTCCGTTACGTCCGAAGCACGGGTGGGGAAGAAGCGGCACTCCGCGCGGACCGGTTCGTCCCGGTGCGTGACGTCGGTGACCAGCAGGACACCGCAGCCGGGGCAGTAGAACTCCCGGGCGACGAACACATCGGTGCGGCAGCGCTTGTTGAGCGCGGTCAGGGAGGTCAGCGGCCGCTCCCGGAAGACCAGGCTCTGCTTGTAGTCCTCCTCGTAGGCACCGAGGTCGAGGTGGCATTCCGTGCAGCGGATCCGCGCGCCGCCGACGGCGCGGACGGCTTCCACGGCGTCGGCCACCGGATGCAGCACCTCGGCGTCCGTCACCACGCCGCGCCCGGTGCTGGTCGTGCCGTCGACCGGCCGGGCTTCGGCCAACCGCTCCTCGCGGACGGCGGCGCGCCGGCGCTCGGTCGCCGTCTCGTCGACGGCTCCGTCGGTCAGGACGACCCCGTAGTTCTCATGGGCCGACCACGCCGACACATGGCCCTCCCGGACGTCGCGGGCCACCGCCGCGGGATCGCGGTGCAGCGGATCGCCGTATCCGGAACCGGCGTTGGTGACGCCGGTGACGACATCGGCGTGCCCGATCGTGGTGAGGTCCTTGGCGGCGAGGGCCTGCACGGTGCCGCCGACGACCTCCTCCTCGGTGCGCGGCAGGTGTCCGGCCCCGAGCCGGGACCAGATGTCGCTGTCGCGGACGACGACGTTCGAGACCGCCGCGCCGGGTGCCCCGCCGGCCAGTCCCATCCCGCCGGGCATCTCCACTCCGGAGGACAGGGTGAGGACCGTGACGTCGCCGCGCTCCTTGTGGGGCACGCTGCCGAAGGCGACGCACACGCCGCCGCGGTAGCGGCCCGCACCACCGGAGTCGCACAGTTCGGTGCGGTAGAGCTGGAGGAACGGCCGCCGGTCCTCACAGGTCTCGGCGTTGGCCAGCCGGGAGCCCATCGAGTGGTAGATGCCGCCGCTGTCGACGCCGTCGGCGAAGGTCCGGGCTCCGCCGCCACCGGCGAAGGTGTCGGTGATGGCGCCGACGGCGTACTCGCCGTCGCGGCCGGTCGCGGCCATCGCCGCGCCGGGGTGGCCGGCCGCCCAGGTGGCCTGGGCCTCGGAGCGGAACCGCTCGGAACTCAGCAGCATCTTGGCGATCGCGCTGGCGGTGACATCCTGGGTGCACAGGGTGCCCTGAATGGAGGACAGGCTCACCGCGGCGGTGCTCGCGGCGTTGTTGATGCTGCCCTCCTCGGCGCGGATCTCCACGATCCGCCGCAGCGCCCCGACCGACCAGGGCAGGTCGTAGCACAGGGCGAGCAGCAGGCAGCCGACCACGGCGCCCTCCATGGCCGGGCGGGCGCAGTTGACCGGGCCTTGGGCCTCGGGAGAGGTGCCCTCGAAGTCGATGACGAGGTTGTCGTCGCGCTTGGTGACCCGGCAGCAGATCCGGTAGACCTCGTCGTTGGTGCCGTCGTGGTCCAGGTAGCCCTGGGCGAACCAGGTGCCGTCCGGGATCTCCCGCAGCCGGCCGCGGACCACCCGCTCGACGTAGTCGATGATGCCGTCCTGGCTGGCCAGGAACGCGGGCAGGCCGTAGCGGTCGATGAGTTCCTTCATCCGCTCCTGCGTGGCGCGGAGCGCGGCGATCCGGGCACGCATGTTGAGCGCGTTGACCTGTGGGGTGCGGCTGTTGCGCAGCCGGGCCCGCTCGATGTCCCGTTTGAGTTCCCAGTTCTCCACGATCCGCAGGGCCGGGAACAGCGGTGCCTCGCCGAACCGGTCGGTGGCGCCCAGCACGAAGCTGGAGGGCACCGGGCCGCCGACGTCGTCGTCGTGCATGACGATCCCGGTCCAGGCGACCAACTGCCCGTCGTAGAACAGCGGGGAGGCCATGATGCCGTCGTTGGCGTGCAGCGCACCCCACCACGGGTCGTTGGTGTAGAACATGTCGCCTTCGTGGAGGTCGTCCGCCGGCCAGTCGGCCAGCAGCTTGCGCACGAAGTCGTCCAGGGCCGCACCGTGGTGCATGATGTACACCCCGGTGACCAGGCCGCGGCCGTCCGCGGTGACCAGTGCCGCGTTGAAGTCGAAGCCGTCGTACACCACCGGCGAGGCCGACAGCCGGGCCGCCATCCGCGCCTGGTCGTCGTTGATCGCCCACAACCGGTGCCGGATGACTTCGAACGTCACCGGGTCCAGTGCCGCCTCCGTCCCCACCTGCGGACCGGATGATGCCTCTGCCGTAGTCGTCATCTCGTCTTCCCCGCTCTCTACTTGTCCACCGCGGCACCGGCCGGGGCCCGTGGGGTCAGTCGAAGGCTCAACTGGTCGTCGACGCGCGCGGTGAATCCCGGCGGTACGACGACGCTGTCGCCCATGCGCTGGACCACCGCGGGTCCCTCCAGCACGTTGCCGGGCCGCAGGGCGCTGCCCCGGTACACCGTCGTCTCCGTACGACCGCGGTCCTCGAAGTGGATCGGCCGCACCCCGCTGACCGCGTCGGCGGTGAGCGACGAGGCTGCGGCAGCCGGGGCTGCGGCCGGGCGCGGGACGCGGCGCCGGCCCACGACCCGGTGCAGGTCGATCTCGATGCCGCCGCCTTCGAGCAACGCGCCGCCGCCGTACAGCCGGCCGTAGCGTTCGGCGAACCGGTCGATCAGCCCCTGGCCGCCGGACGTCCGCAGCAGGTCGTCGTCGACCGGGATGACCAGCGTCTGCGGCTGCATCCGGAACCGGACACCGGCGTACCGGGAGATCTCCACGTCCTCGTCGGTGCCCGACTCCGCCGCGAACTGGGCCCGGACCCGCCGCTCCAGCGCCCGGAAGGTGGTCTCCATGGCCTGGATCTCCCGGTCGGCCAGCGGAGAACGCAGGCTGTGGCTGGCGTCCGCGGTGTGGGTGATGTCGCAGGCCAGCATGCCCTCGGCCGAGAACGCCGTGGAACGCGCCGGGATAATCAGCTCCTTGGCGCCGATGTCGCCGCCGTAGAACGCCGCGTGGGTCGGGCCCGCACCGCCGTACGCGGCCAGGACGCAGTCGCGCGGGTCGTTGCCCTGTTCGATCGTCAGCTTCAGGATGAGGTCGGCCATCTGGGAGTTGATGATGCGGAAGATCCCGGTCGCCACCTCTTCCGGCTCCATGCCGAGCTGAGTGCCGAGCCGGCTCAGCGCCTTCAGCGCCAGGTCCCGGTCCAGTCTCATCCGGCCGCCGAGGAACGCGTCCGGGTCGAGATAGCCCAGGACCAGGTCGGCGTCGGTCACCGTGGCGTCGGTGCCGCCCAGTCCGTAGCAGGCCGGACCCGGGCGGGAGCCGGCGCTGTGCGGGCCGACCCGCAGCAGACCGCCCTCGTCGATCCAGGCCACCGAGCCGCCGCCGGAGCCGATCGATTCCACCAGGACCTTGGGCAGCCGCAGGCTGTAGCGCGCCACGATCGGGTCGGTCGCCAGCGGCACCTCGCCGCCGAGCACCAGCCCCACGTCGAACGAGGTGCCGCCGACGTCGGTGCAAATGACGTTGGACTCGCCGTACAGCTCGCCCAGCGCCCGGCTGCCGATGATGCCGCCGGTGGGGCCCGAGTCCAGCGTCACCACCGGGCGCGCGGCCGCGTCCGCCACCGATGTCAGTCCCCCGCTGGCCTGCATCACCAGCAGCGGTGACCGGAAGCCGTTCGCCCGCAGCTTGGCGTCCAGCGCCTCCAGATAGACCGTCACCCGTGGCCCGACGTACGCATTGACCGCCGTCGTCGCCGTCCGCTCGTACTCGCCCAGTACGGGGGCGACCTCGCAGCTGACCGACACGAAGACGTGCGGCGCGCGTTCCTTGACGATCTCGGCCGCCCGCCGCTCGTGGGCGTCGTTGGCGAACGACCACAGCAGGGAGACCGCGATGGCCTCCGCACCGCCCTCGACGAGGTGGTCGACCGCCGCCGCGACCTCGTCCTCGTCGAGCGGGACCACCACGTCGCCGTCGCAGTCCATCCGCTCGTTCAGCCCGACCACCAGTTCCTGCGGGACCAGCGCGGCCGGCTTGTGCAGGCGCGTGGAGTGCACCAGTTCGCGCTCGGCCAGGCCCGCGATCTTGGAGTAGACCCGCCCGATCCGCAGCACGTCCTCATGGCCGCGCGTCGCCAGCAGACCGACCCGCACGCCCGAGTGGGTCACCAGGGCGTTGGTGGCCTGGGTCGTCCCGTGTACGAACGACTCGGTCCGTTCCAACAACTCCCGCAATGTCAGGCCCAGTTCGGAGGCGGCGAGGACCTCCACCGCCTCCAGGACGCCGTCCTCCAGAGCGCCGTACCGGGTCAGGGCCTTCGAGACGTACCGGCGGTCCTGGTCGTCGACGACGACACAGTCCGTGAACGTCCCGCCAATATCAACTGCAATCCGATACGACACCTTCGCTCCTCGGTCCGGAAATCCCGCTCGTGACCAGACGGGTTGTTGACGACGCCGGGGAATTCACGTCCCGGCGTGGAAACGCTCATGGTGCTGACGCAGATAGTCCTGGCCGTAGTCGTTGCCGTTGGGCGTCCGCACGATGGTGTGAATGTGGTTCCGCGCGTGGTGGTCGTTGTCGAACATGATGCCGCGCGAATGCTCGAACTCGATAAGGATCACCGGGCTGTGCACGCGGTAATAGAAGACGCCGTCAGGATTCGGATGTCCCACCCATGCGAAATGGGTTTCGCTGAGATGGTCGACGACCTCGACCATTCTCGCCTCGGCGCTTTCCTTGCGTTCACGTCCCACGTACACCGCGATCAGGTCCAGGGCCAGGGCGAGTTGTCGCGGGGTGAAGGTCGAGAACGGGGCGCCCTGGTAGTCGAGTTCGTAGTTGTCGCGGCCCGCACCGGTGAACAGGTCGGGCGGCATGTCGGTGTGCAGCGTGGCCGCCGCCCGCTGCACGTCTGTCAGCGACTTGTACAGCGCGCTGCCGGTGTCCTGCTCGGCCTGCAACGCCCAGGTGCCGACGAACGTCCCGTCGAAGGCCGCGACGGGCTCTGCGCCCAGGAAGGTCGGAGTGGTGACCAGTCGGCCGTCGACGACCGTGCAGTTGACGTTGACGTGGTGCCCGTCCAACTGCCAGCCCCACGGGCTGCTCGGTGCCGGTTCGCCGTACAGGCTGAACCAGTACATCAACTCGTTCAGGTCGGCGACCTCGTCGCGGATCTCCCCGATCGTGCGGTTCAGGCGCATGCAGTTCAGCACCGCCTGGAAGCCGCTCTCGCTCAGGCTCTCCCGCACCACGTCCAGCGCGCGGTCCCGCGCCGTCGCGTCCAGGTCCTCCAGCAGCAGACCGTGCCGCAGCAGGTTGACCGACGGATTCGCCCACTGCCGCCGCGACGGATCGTCCAGCGGGAACCGCGTCACCTGCCGCTGCCCGTCGCTCAGCGCGTCCAGGTAGGTCCGTGCCGCGCCGTCCACCGCCGACAGGTCCGCCGTCCCGCGCGTCCGGTCGAAGAGGCCGGCGACCGGTCCGGCCGACGTCGTGACACCCCGGAACGGCTCATGGCTCGCCGCCTCCAACCGCTCCCGGTCCCGCACGATGTTCGGCTGGGCCACCGTCCGCACCCGGCTGCTCAGCCCGCTCCGGTTCCGCAGTCCCGAAGGCCAGTCCTCGTACGGCATCAACGTCCGCTCCCCACCGGCTCGTCGGCCGTCCGCCTCGCCAGTCGGGGGTAGACCCGCAGCGCGTTTCCCGCGTAGATCGCGGCTCGGCCGCCCTCGTCCAGTCTCGGGGCGGCCTCGACGTACCGCCTGGTGTCGTCGTAGGCGTGTCCGCTGACGGGGTCGATCCCGCGGACGGCGCCGATCATCTCCGACCCGAACAGGATGTTCTCGACCGGTACGACCTCGGTCAGCAGGCGTACGCCCTGGTATCCGTACAGACATGTGTCGAACCACAGGTTGTCCAGGACGCTCTCCTCCAGCGGCGGGTAGCCCAGTTCCTGTGCCAGGCCCCGGTAGCGGCCCCAGTGGTAGGGCACCGCCCCGCCCCCGTGGGGAAGGATCAGCCTCAGCGTCGGGAAGTCCCGGAAGAGCCGTGAGGAGAGCAGGGTCATGAACACCGTCGTGTCCGCGGCGAGGTAATAGCCGCCGGTGGTGTGGAAGTTGGGGTTGCACGAGCCGCTGACGTGGATCATCGCCGGCACGTCCAGTTCGACCATCGCCTCGTACAGCGGGTACCAGGACCGGTCGGTGATCGGCGCCCCGGTCCAATGTCCCCCGGACGGATCGGGGTTGAGGTTGCACCCGACGAACCCCAACTCCTCGACGCAGCGCCGCAGTTCGGACACGCACTCCCTCGGAGCCGCCTGCGGGGACTGCGGCAACTGGCACACCGGCGCGAACCGGTCCGGGTAGAGCCTCGACACCTGGTGGATCAGGTCGTTGCACGCCCGAGTCCATGCCGCACTGACCTTCGGGTCACCGCGGTGGTGTGCCATCGCCGAGGCCTGCGGGGAGAACAACGTCAGGTCGATCCCGCGCTCGCGCTGCAACCGGAGTTGCTCCGGCTCGATCGCCTCCCGCACCTGCTCTTCCGACAATCCCCGCGGGCCCGCCACCGACAGAGCCGCGATGTCGGCACCCGGCGCAAGCAGCGCCTCGTGGAACTCCGCCAGCCCCGGCGGAGCCGTCGTGAAGTGGCCGTGACAGTCGATGATCACCGCGTGTCCCTCTCCAGTCCGGCCAGCATCGGCCGCAGCCCGCCCAACTCGACGCTCAGCTCCCCCGCGGCGAACCGCGGCCGGACGGCCTCCTCGTTCTCCGTCCGCGCCTGCGCGTTCGCCAAAACCCCTGCGGCGTCGGCCCGTTCGACCGCGACGACCCCGTCGTCGTCGGCGACCACGACATCCCCTGGGTTCACCACGACCCCGCCGCAACTGATCGGGACGTTCACCCAGCCCGGCGACACCTTGACCGTCCCGCTCACGGCGACCGCCCGCGCCCACACCGGGAACTCCATCTCCCGCAGGGACCGCACATCGCGCACCGCGGCGGCCAGGACCACGCCCGCCAGGCCCAGCGCCCTGGCCGACGTCGCCAGCAGGTCGCCGAACATCCCGTGCTCCGACGGTGCGGTCACCCCCACCACCAGCACGTCACCCGGTCGGCACTCGGCCAGAGCGGCGTGCACCATCGTGTTGTCACCGGCGTGGTTCAGACAGGTCACCGCCGTACCGGACGCGGTCAGGCCGGGAGTCACCGGGTGGATGCCGTGCATCGCCCCGGTCCGCGCGTTGGCCTCGTGGACGGTGGCCACCCCGTGCTCGCCGAGGGCCTTGGCGACCGCGCCGTCCGCACGGTCGATGCTGGTGATGATCCGTGGCCGCAAGGGCATGTCACTTCATCCTTCTCAAGTCCTCGTCAGATGCTTCTCGATGGCTCTCGGGTGGCGGAACTCAGAGTGCGAACAGGTCGTCGACATTGCCGACGGGACGGCTGATCAGCCGTTGCCGCAGTGCGGCCCGGCCGGCCAGCTCCACGGCGGTGCGGACCGCGTCCCGGCCGTAGCGGACCGGCGAGGGCACCTGGCCCCCCGACCCGTCGGCCGGCGGCAGTTCGGCCTTGTCGATCCCCGCGGCCAGGTCCTCGTAGACGGCGGCCACCACCTCCGGCATCCGCTCCAGCACCGACCGGGTCACGACGACCATGTGGTTCACCGGGACGGTCTCGTGCCGGGCGTACCAGCGCAGTGCCGCCGCGACCGGGTCGGGGACCACCGACTCCAGGTCCGGGTTCTCCTGACCGTTCAGGATCGCGGCCGTCAACCCGCCCGCGAGCAGCTCCTGCTTCAGGTCCCCGGCGTTGCGCACCACGTTGTCCGGCTCGGCGTACTCCACCACGTGCGGGTCCTCGGTCGTCACCCACGTGACGTCACCCGCGCCGACGCCGTACTCCTCGTCCAGCACCGACCGGGCCCACATCCCCATCGTGGTGCTGTACGCCCGCACCCCGACGCGCTTGCCGACCAGGTCCTCCGGCTCCCACGCCGGACCGCCCGGCGGACGCCGGATGTTCCCGTGATGGAAACCCCCCACCATCACCACGGGCAGCAGCAACAACGGCTTGCCCGCCTCCCGCGCCTGGAGGTACGTCGCCAGCGCCATCTCGCACACGTCGTACCGCTGTCGGCGCACCATGTCGTGGAACGCCGAGTGGACCGGGGAGATCGCCGGGAACGACACCCCCACCGAGGCCAATTCCGTCCTGGACCTGATGAGTTCGGTGTGCGGGTGGTTGCCCAGCACGATCGATATGGAAGGGGTCATGGGTCTGTCGTGTCGCTTCCTGTGCAGGCCGGCTGTCGGCAGGGGGCCGGGACCGATCGGGCCTATTCGACTTCGACGAAGAGGTCCTCGACGGCGGGACGGGAACGGACGATGTTCTGGTCGACTACGGCGTCGAGCAGGGCGTCGATGCTTGCCAGGTTGGCCTCGATCCCGTACGGCAATGGATCGTCGCCGACGATGGAACGCATCTGCTGGAAGTGGTCGAACTCCTTGCCCGCGCCTTCGCCCGCGCGCAGGCTCGCCAGGAACGGCTCTTTCGCCGCCTCCAGCGCCTCCCGCAACGCCCCGCAGAAATCCGGGTGTTGACGCACCACCGATTTCCTCACCACGACGACACCGTGCAGGGGGTACACGCCGGTGGCGCGGTAGTAGGCACGCGCCAGTTCGTCGGTGTTCTCGAACAACGGGTACGCCACTCGCCCCGCCGGACCACCGGTGCTCTCGTCCCAGCCCTCCCGCGGAGGTCCCGACCGGCCGATCCCCGCCGGGCCCGTGAACGCCGCGTCGATCTCGCCGGCCTCGAACAGGTCCGCCAACGACATGCCCGCGGGCGCCTGACGCACGTTACCCGGCAGCTCGAACGACTCCACATGTTCCTCGTCGTCCACGATCCACGTGATCGAGTTCGCGTCCACCCCGTACTCGGTCCGCAGCAACGACCGCGCCCATACCCCTGTCGAGACGGTGTACGCCCGCACCCCGACCCGCCGGCCGCACAGGTCCGACGGCTTCTCGATCCCGCTTCCCGCACCGCACACGATGTTCGTGAAATGGAACTCGCGCCCCAGGAACACCGGCAGCGCGGTGATCTCCACCCCCGCCTCCCTGGCCACCACGTATGTCGTGGGCGCCAGTTCACACACATCGAACTCCAGCCGCCGCACCATCCTCCGGAACGCGGCGATGATCGGTGACACGTCGACGAATTCCAGGGAATATCCCGGCACTCCGACCTCGCCCGAGACAAGGCGCTTGGTGTGTTCATGGGAGCCCACTGCCGCGGAAAAACACGGCGGATTCTCAGTGGTGGACATCTAAACCCTTCCGAATTCGCGCAGACAGATGAATCGTCGGCTGTGGCGTTCCCCTTTCATCGAAGGTAACAGTCGGAATTCACCGTGAGTAGCCCCGTCGTCCGAATCCGAGTGATGCCCAACCTGCATCACCCCAGCCGCGGAAACTCGACCGGCCGGAGTCTCGGAGGATGAGGGTGTCGCACCGGGCCCACGAGGTCTCCACCACGGGCCGACGTCGTCGATCTGGCCGAAGAAGCATGGGCCGCGCAGATCCCCGGGATCGGTCACCCGGGCCAGTCCGATCGAGCAGGCGCCGGGGCACCCACCCGCTTCCGACCAGGCAAGACGCAGCCTGTGCGAACCACTCCGGAACCCTGGCCGGCGGCCACCGCGCAGCGTCGGACGGCCGCCTCTGATGCAAATCCCACAACACTCGGATTCGACTGACGAGGGCTACTCAGGCCACATACCCGCTGTTACCTTCTACGCAGACGAGCGACATTGATTGGCCCTTTTCTCAGCAATGACGGAAGCCCGTACTTCGCACCGTGCACTGGATTGACCGGGCACTGGATGAGCGGTCCATCGGCTCGAATGTCACGGAATTGACCCAACGCAGTGGGAGGTGTACGGATGTCGATAAATGTGCCCGTCTCAATGACGAGAGGGCAACGGGCCGGCGTACCGGATCTGATGAAAGTGTCGGCGAAGATCGCGCTGGCGGTCGTTCTCGGTGCCGGCTTGATTTCCTGTGGCGGCGCCGCGACGCAGTCGTCGAAAGGCGACGGCTCGACGCTCACGGTCTACGAAGGCAGCGCTCCCCCGACGCTCAACCCCATGCTGCAGTCGAGCAAGCAGGTGACGAACAACCTCGCCTACGACAGCCTCCTCGTTCAGACCGGATACACGACCTTCCAACCCGAGCTCGCCAAGGCCTTCCAGTACGTCGGCACGGGCAATCGAGAGGTCCGGATCTCACTCCGCGAGGGCGTCCGGTTCTCGGACGGCAGCACTCTGACCGCGCAGGGCCTGGAAGCCTATGTGAAGGCGGTGATCCAGGCCAACGCCATCTCCACGGACACCTTCCCGGTGTCCGGGTGGTCCACCCCGGACCCGACCACGCTCGACATCAGGTTCTCGCGGGCCTTTCCCGACGCACAGCTCCAGTTCGACCAGAGCGGCGCATTCGGCACCCCGGTGAGCGCGAAGAAGCTGACATCCAAGGACCTGGGGGTCGCCACGTTCGGGGCGGGCCCCTACACGCTCGACGCCGGCTCGACCGTGGCGGGCACGACCTACACCTTCGTACGCAACCCCGACTACTTCAACCCGGCGCTCCAGCACTGGAAGCGGGTCGTGGTCAAGGTGATCGGGAACAACGCCTCGAGGCTGGAGTCGGTCCAGGCCGGCAGCCATTCAATGGAGCAGGGCACGCCCTCGGAGGACAAGACCGCCCGGGCCGCAGGGCTCAACACGGTCAGCAATCCCGCGACGAGCATCTACGGCATCCTCCTTCTGGACCGTCAGGGCAAACTCGTGCCGGCGTTGGGCAACCTGAAGGTGCGTCAGGCGTTGAACTACGCGATCAACCGGCCCGCGGACGCGAAGGCCGTCAACGGCACGCCCACCGAGCAAGTGGCCGCCGCCGGGTACTCGGGGCATTACGACACGAACGTCTACTCCTACGACGTGGCGAAGGCCAAGGAGTTGCTGACCGAGGCCGGATACCCGCACGGCTTCACGCTGCCGATCATGTACGAATCGACTGACCCCCTGTCGTCGACCATCGCCCAGGTGCTCGCTCCGCAACTCAAGGCCATCGGTGTGAGCGTGCAGTTCAGGACGGCCCCGAGCATCCAGGCATACGGCAGCGAGATGGGCAGCGGGAAGTATCCCGCGGTCATCCAGCAGATGCAGGGCATGGCGTTCACCGTCACCACGGCCCGCATCTTCACGCCGGGCGGTCTGTTCAACCCCATCGAGACGGCGCCGCCGTCGGCGAGCTACCAGAGCCAGTACCTCGCCGCGAGCGCGGCGAGCGGCGCGGCGGCGACCACCGCCTGGGCGAAGCTCGGCCGCTACATCACCGAGAACGCCTGGCTGGTGGACGTCGTCGGCCTGCCGAGCACCTACTACGCGAGCAAGGACCTGAAGGTGCCCGGCGCTTGGGGCGTGTTCCCCGATCCGGTGTACATGACTCCGGCGAGCTGAGACAGGGGAGAAAATGTTCTTGGTTCTCGCGCGCCGCGCCGCGATGGGGATCGTCGTCCTACTGGTGGTGTCGGTTCTGACCTTCACTCTGGTGGCACTGACCCCGGGCAATGCGGCGCAGTCGATCCTGGGTTCGACCGCCACCCCCGCGGCGGTCGCCCAGCTCACGAAGAAACTGCACCTCGACGAACCGCTCCCCGTCCAGTACTGGTCGTGGCTGAAGGGCGCGCTGCACGGTGACTTCGGGACCTCGCTGACCACCGGCGAGCCGGTCACCCACATGATGGCGAGCCGCTGGCAGCCGACGTTGTCCCTGGTGTTCCTGTCGACCCTGGTGAGTGTGGTGATCGGCATCTTCCTCGGTGTCGTCTCGGCATTGCGCGGTGGCTGGGTCGCCAGGGTTGTCGACATCGGCGGGCTCGTGGCGTTCGCGGTTCCGGGATTCCTCATCGGGATCGTCCTGATCTACGCGTTCGCGCTCAAGCTCGGGCTGCTTCCACTCAACGGGTACGCCCCGCTCGACGAGGGCGTGAGCCCGTGGCTCAGGACGTTGGTCCTGCCGGTCGTCGCGCTGTCGTTCGGCATGGTCGGCTTCATCGCGAAACAGGTCCGGCAGTCCATAACGGATGTGATGCACAGCGAGTTCATCTTCACCTATGTCACGAACGGGTTCTCGCGCCGGTCCGTCATCTACAGGCACGCATTGCGCAACGCCATCGTGCCGGCGATGTCGTACATCGGCGTCCAGCTCGTCTCGGTCGTCGGAGCGACGGTGCTGATCGAAACCGTCTTCGCTTATCCCGGCGTCGGCAGCCTCGCCGTCTCCGCGGCGACTCAGCACGATCTGCCGGTGGCATTGGCGGCGGTGCTGTTCTTCACCGCGTACGTGATTCTCGTGAACATTTTCATGGACATTCTGTACGTGGTGCTCAATCCGAAAATCAGGATGGCGTCGTCATGACGAACGCGGTGAGCGAAACGCTGCCGACCGGGCGCCGCAGGCCCGCTCGCAAGGCTCGTACGGTGACCTGCTGTGCGTACGCGTGGATTGCCCTCGTGGTATTGACCGCCTTTCTCGCGCCGGTCATCGCGCCGGGGGGAAGCGACGTGCAGAACCTCTCGGCACCTTTCCAGGGGCCGGGCGGGAGTCATCTCCTGGGCACCGACGAACTCGGCCGGGAGCTGCTGGTGCGGCTTCTGTACGGCGCCCGTCCGACGCTCGTGGCCACGGCGATCGTGGTGGTGCTCACCGTCGTCCTCGGCGGCTCGGCCGGCATGGCGGCGGGATATCTCCGGGGGCGGTTCGACGACGCGGTGTCCGCGGTCTTCGACGTCCTGCAGTCCGTGCCGCCGGTGCTGATCAGTCTCGTCGTGTTCGCCGTCTTCCCCTACGACCTCTACGTCGTGATGGCCGCCACGGCGGTCTTCCTGAGCCCGATCATCTACCGCGTCGTCCGCGGGGCGACCTTGACCTTGGGCGGCGAACTGTACGTCACATCGGCGCGAGCGACCGGCTTGTCGCACCGGGCGGTTGTGCGGCGGCATCTCGCGCCACGCCTCGCCGATCTGATCAGGGTGCAGGCTTCGATGATCGCGGCGGTGGCGCTGACGACCGAGGTCGGCCTCGGGTTCCTCAGCCTGGACGTCGCGCCACCCGCGCCCAGTTGGGGCGGAATGCTGAGTGACGCGACGCAGTACCTGACCTCCGATCCGTGGATGATGCTTCCTCCACTCCTGGCGATCGCGGTGACCATCGTCGCGTTGGGCGTGCTCGGCGAGGTCGTCCAGAGTCCGGCCGGTGCACGGCGCCGCTCGCGCCGGCTGCGGCGTGCGGTGCGCGGCGTGGTGCTGGTGCCTCGTCAGCGGGTGGGAAGTCGGGCGAGCGGTCTCCCGGCGGGAGGCGTCGTCGGGACGGACGAGGACGGTGTGTTGCTCCGCGTGCGGGACCTGACGGTCTCGACGGTCGGCGCCCAGCCGGTGAAACTGGTCGACCACGTGAGCTTCGATGTCCGTCGTGGCGAGGTCCTGGGACTCGTAGGAGAGTCCGGAGCCGGGAAATCCGTCATGGTGCGCGCCCTGGTCCGCGTCTTCCGCAACACCACGGTCGAAGGCGCCGTAATGCTCGGCGGCGTCGATCTGGTGACCGCCGGCGAAGACGTTCTCGCCGGGATACGCGGCAAGCGCATCGCGTACGTCGGGCAGGATCCGATGTCGGCGCTCGACCCGATGTTCCGGATCGGGAACCAACTCGTCGAGGCCGTCCGCCGCCACCGCGGTCTGGGCAGGCAGGAGGCGCGCGAAGCGGCGTTGCGGCTGCTTGAGGCGGTCCGTATCCAGTCTCCGGAGGAAGCGTTCCGGAAGTATCCGTTCGAGATCTCCGGCGGCCAGGCCCAAAGGGTCGCGATCGCCTTGGCGTTGGCGGGGGAACCGGACCTGCTCATCGCGGACGAGCCGACGACCGCCCTGGACGTGACGATCCAGAAGGAAGTCCTGGGGCTGCTGAAGGAACTTCGGCGACAGCGCGAACTGGCGATCGTCCTGGTAACCCACGACTGGGGTGTGGTCGCGGACATGTGCGATCGAGTACTGACCGTGTACGCCGGCGAGATCGTCGAGATCGGCGAGACCCGCGACGTCCTCAAGCATCCGGCGCATCCGTACACGGCGGCCCTGCGTCGCGCGGATCCGCATCTGCAGTCGAGGGGTTCGAGGCTCCTGGTCATCACAGGACGGATGCCGTCGGCTCACGAGCGGCCACCCGGCTGCCGATTCGCGGAGCGTTGCCCGATGGCCGCGGACGAGTGCGGAGCGCACCCGCCCCTGTCGTATCTGGACGTGGACGAGACCGGGCACGCGAGCCGATGCGTGCACGGCACGGAACTGCGGGAGGGGGTGGCGCATGTCTGAAGTCCGAGGCCCCGACGAGCAGTTGCTGTCGGTCCGCGATCTGGTGGTCGACTACGGCATGAGGCACCGCAGGCCGCCGTACCGCGCGGTCGACGGAGTGACGTTCGAGATCGGGCGCGGTGAGACGCTCGGTCTGGTCGGTGAATCCGGGTCGGGCAAGACGACGATCGCGCGGACGATCCAGGGACTGGTACGGCCGACGAGCGGCACCATCCGCGTCAATGGCTCTCCCGTCACGACCCGCCACCTGGCCGACCGAAGAGAACTGGCGTCCGTCGTCCAGACCGTCTTCCAGGATCCCTTCGGATCCCTCAACCCGTCCCGGCGCATCGGCTCGATCGTCGAGGAGGGACTGCTGGTGCACGAGCGGGGACTGACTCGGGCGGAGCGGCGGCGTCGCGTCGCCGAGGCACTGGAGCGGGTGGGGCTGCCGCCGGAGACGGCGCAGCGCCGTCCCGCGGAACTCTCGGGCGGACAGCGGCAACGAGTCGCCATCGCGCGGGCGGTGATCACACGTCCCGCGATGGTGATCTGCGACGAGGCCGTCAGCGCGCTGGATCTCTCCATCCAGGCACAGGTGCTCAACCTTCTCGCGGATCTGCAGGCTGAGTTGGGGATCAGTTACCTCTTCATCACCCACGATCTCGCGGTCGTCCGATACATCGCGCGACGTGTCGCCGTCCTCGAACAGGGCCGGATCGTCGATGTGTTCGCGAGCCAGGACGACGACCGCACCGCCTGGAGCCCCTACACGCGGCGGCTCTTCGACGCCGTTCTGATTCCGGACCCCGACGCGCGGCGAGCCGGCTGAAACGCGGCCGCCTCGTCGCCGGACACACATTCAAGACGGGAGATTCACGAAAACATGGAGCACAACGCCGCTTTGATCCGGCTCGCCCACGGAGTGCCCGGCGCCCTGTACCGACCACGTGGTGAAGCCAGGGCCGGGATCGCCGTCCTCGTCATGCACTCCGATGCGGACTACCTGTCCTTCTCGGCAGGCGACGAACTGAGTGCACGGGGGTACCACGTCCTGTGCGCGAACGTCGCCGAAAAGAATGCCGGCCTGGACCGCAAACTCGTCGATGTCAGCCATGCGATCCGCTTCCTGAGGAGCTTTCCGGGTATCGAGAAGGTCATTCTGCTGGGCCACAGCGGCGGCGGAACGCTGCTGAGCGCCTATCAGAATCTCGCTGAGAACGGCGCCAAGGCCTTCGCGGGCCCGGAGAAGCTCGTGAAGTGCTCGACCACGCTCGACGGCCTGCCGCCCGCCGATGGCCTCATGCTCCTGGACTCCAACTGGGGCAACGGGGCGATGCGGTTGTTGAGCCTGGATCCCGCGGTCGTCTCGGAAGACGGAGGTGTACGGATCGACGCGAGCCTCGACCTGTTCAATCCCGCGAACGGCTTCTCCCCTGACGGCTCGACATATCCGGACGAGTTCATCCGCGCGTTCCAGCACGAACAGGGCGTACGGAACAACCGTCTGATCGACGAGGCGTTGCGGCGATTGCGGCTGATCGAGAGCGGCTCCGGTCGATATGCCGACGACGAGCCTTTCATCGTTCCGGGCGCGGCACACGGCTTCCGCAACAACAAGCTGTATCCGCAGGACACGCGGTTGATGTCACGGTCGAGGGAGGCACGCGATCTGCTCCGGGCGGACGGATCGCTGTCCCGGGAAGTGATCAGGTGCGTTCGGCCGCCCCAGAACGACCGGTCGTACACCGCCTCGTACCACTCCGGCGCACTGGCCACCACCGTACGGACCTTCCTGGACTCGTACGCCGTGCGGACCACCGACGCCTACGGATACGACGAATCGAGTCTCCGCGGAGTCGACTGGTCGTCGAGCTACAACACGGCCGTGGGCAACGTCCGCGGCATCGCCGCGCCGCTCCTCGTCATGGGGATGACCGCCGGCTGGGAATTCGCCGCGGCCGAAACCATCTTCGAGAGCGCGACCAGCGAGGACAGGACGCTGGCGTTCATCGAGGGGGCCAATCATCAGTTCAAGCCGATGACTGCACTGGAAGACCATCCTGGACAATTCGGCGACACCATGAGGTCCACCTACGACTTCGTCGACCGGTGGATTCAAGAAAGGCCTGGGATTTGCGCCTGATTCCGGACCGACAGAGAGCGTGGAACAGATGTTGACCGTCAAGGGCAAAACCATGATCATCTCGGGTGGTGTGGGCGCGAAAGGACTGGCCATCGTACGGACGGCGCTCGAAGCCGGAATGCAGGTGGCGATCCTGAGCGGATTTCACCAGAAGGCACTCGGCGCCATCGCCAAACTCGATCCGAAGTACGGGGACCAGGTCGTCGGCTTCGCACAGGATCCGCAGTTCAGGCTCGCCGACAATCTCGCCGACGCACCGGAGCTCTACACCGAAGAGAGCACACAGGAAGACGTGTTGAACTGGATCAGCGATCGATTCGGTGGCATAGACGTCGTCGTGAACGGCACGGGCTCCCACGAACGGCACACCCTCGAAGACACCGACAGGAAGATCTGGCGCCATTCCATGGACGTCACGGAGGACGCCTTCTTCAACACGAAGGCGGCCCTGCCGCACCTCAAGAAGAGTGATGCGCCGCGCGTCATCAACCTGACCACCTGCGACGGCAGATGCGGGGGGTGGGACCTCAACCCGTCGTTCGCCGCCGCCCGCGGAGGGCTGATCTCGCTGACCTACGAGATGGCCCGGGAACTGGGGCCCTTCGGCATCACGGTCAATGTGGTGGCCACCGGGCACATCGAGGAGGATGTGCCCGACCTGGACACCCTGCCTCCGCTGGTACGTGCCGACCTGCTGGCGAAGACCCCGCTGGGACGCATGTGCGCTCCCCGGGACGTCGCCGGCGCGATCATGTACCTGGCGAGCGACGAGGCCTCGTTCGTCACGGGGACCGTCATCGACGTGAACGGCGGGGTCGTCACCGGTTGATCCGAGAGAGGACCAGCGACAATGACCGACCGCGGCCCCGACAGGGCGGCGGGCCGCACCGACTCGGACGCGGCCGCCGAGCAGCTCGTGCGCGTCGGCTCCGTCAGGGAGCTGCTCGACGAAGGCCGACGCATCGTCACGACCGTCGGCGACCACGAGATCCTGACACTGGCCGTCCGTGGCGACATCTACGCCGTCGCCAACATCTGCACCCACGGGACGATTTGGCTCGACATCGGCGATGTGCATCCGGACACCCTGGAGATCCAGTGCCCGTTCCACGCCGGGCGCTTCTCCCTGACGACCGGGGAAGCGACGAAGCTGCCGTGCCGCATCCCGCTCCAGACCTACGACGTGGTCGTCCGCGGGGACGAGGTCCTCGTACAGGTACCGGCGGACACGGATCGACCCACCCGCCTCTGATGCAGATCGCACATCACTCGGATTCCAATAGACGGGCTACTCAGTCGGCATTTCGACTGTTACCTTCGACAAAGAGGGACAACATTAGCCACTCCCTCACTTCGAAAAGCAGCAATTCTTCCGGATGCAAAGGACGGAAATGAGCGAAGAATCAGACGCGAAGAAGGTTGTGCTCGCGCACAGCATTCACCACACCAACGTCCCGGTCACCGACCTCAGGCGAACCGCGGAATGGTACGGGAATGTGTTCGGCCTGACGCCGATCAACGTCAGCAAGTGGGTACCGGACGCCACCACGCTGCTGATGAGCAACGGCAACTTCCACCTCCATTTCGAGCTCTACCCCTCGGTCGAGATCCCGGTCTCGACGGTGGACCACCGGCGCGGCGAGCACCTCTTCCACACCTGTGTCGAGGTCGAGGACTGGGACACCTTCGTCGCCAACCTGGACCGGCTCGGTATTCCGTACGAGGACTACAAGGAGCGCCCGCAGGACAAGTCCAGGTCGGCGATGATCATCGATCCCGACGGGCACGGCCTGGAGATCGCCTGGCACGGAAACCGGGACTGGTGACCGGGACATGCCCTACGCGACGACGGACGAACTCGACGTCTACTACGAGTCCCACGGTGCGGGCCGCCCGCTCGTGCTCCTGCACGGCGGAGGCGGCAATCATCTGGCCTGGTGGCAGCAGGTCCCCCACTTCCAGGACCGCTACCAGGTCATCACGATCGACTTCCCGGGCTACGGCCTCTCCCGCTCGAAGAGCGGCGAGTACGACAACGCCCAATACGCCGACGCCATCCTCGCCGTGCTGGACCACGCCGGCCTCGACCGGGCGCTGCTGCTCAGCCAGTCGGCGGGCAGCTACGGCTCGCTGAAGCTGGCCGTCACCCACCCGGAGCGGGTCGCGGGCGCGGTGATGGCGAGCAACCTCAGCCCGGTCGGCGACGAGATCTCCGAACTCGACGACATCGGCCGCGCCGCGGTGCGGGACCTTCCGGTGAAGGACTTCCTGCTCCTGAAGGAGTTCCAGGAGAAGGAGCCCGAGAAGGTCTTCCTCTTCTTCCAGATGGGAAGCATCAACACAACCGGTCCCGGCCGCTCGACGCCGAGCCGGAACTCCGTCAAGAACTCGATCCGGGTGCAGCAGATCCGCGACGCGATCAACGCCGGCGTGCACATCACCTTCATCCAGGGCACCGCCGACCTGATGATGTATCCGCCCGCCTACGACCGCCTCAGGGAATTGCTGCCCGAAGCGAACGTCGAAATGGTCGAGGGCGCACCGCACTCGGACTACTGGGAGAACCCGAAACGCTTCAATTCCGTGGTCGACAACATCCTGGAGCGGTTCTACCCCCAGGCATGAGCGGGGAAGCCGGCTGACGGCCGGCCGGTGTCGCCGGTGGGCGGCTGGATGCGGGGGGCTGCGCAGGCGTGGCTGGTCCTGACGCTCACGCACTCGGCCACTGTGGTCGGCGTGAGGGCCGCTGTGCAGAGTATCTGCTGGCCGTTCAGTCCCTGGTGCTGGGAGTGAGCGGCGCGTTCGAGAAGCCGCCCCGTAAGTCGAGGCTCCTGGAACCAGCGGGCGCCGAGCGCTTGGTCAACGCCGTCTCCCTCTACGCAACCTCGGTCAATCTCGCACGGGTGGTGGAGCCGGCGATCGCCGAAGGGCTGATCGCGGCGTCCGGAGTCAGCGGCTGCTCCTGGTCAACGCCATCAGGCTCGTGCCGACTGACGGTGCCGCCGGCGATGACGGGTCTGGTCGGCTGTCCGGCGTTCGAATGGCCGGTCTCACTGCCGTGTATGGCGGACAGCGGGCTGCGGGTGGGCTCGGCGGGGCTCGGGTTCATGACCGCGGCGATGTCGACCGGCCCGGCGGCGGGCCGCCGGTGGACGGGTCCCCAGATATCTGGTCCTGTCCTCGGCAGACACGGGCATCCCCCTGGCGGCTGCGGCGCTCACCACCGACCTGGCCGTGGAACTGGCCGTGCCGATCCTGGTGGCCGCCGGCACCATGATGTTCATGTCGGGCGGGAACGCCACACTGAAACTGACGGCTGGTCCGCAAATGCGCGGCCGGATCATGGCGTTGTGGACGGTGTGCTTCCACGGGTCCAGCCCGATCGGCGGCCCGCTCTCGGGCGCCGCGATGAACGCGGCCGGGGCCCGCGCCGGACTCGGCCTCGCCCCGGCGACGCGCTCCGTACGTTCCATACATCGGTCACCGGCTGCCGAGCTCGGGGGCTCCCCGGATGCGGCCCTCGGCCGGCCCGGAGGACACCAGGTGAGCGACCCCGCGCCGCACCCCACCGCTGATCCGCCGTAGGCCCGACCACCGGTGAAGCCAAGTCAAAGGGGCCTGCCAATAGTGCATTCAGAAGATGCGCCACCGGTAGGTCCCCCGTGTTGACCTGGAAATCGACGAGATGGTCACATGACGAAAGATGTCCTCAAGGGCGAGGAGGGAGTGGGATGGACCAGTTGACCATCATGCGCAGCTTCGTCGGCGTGACCAAGGCCCTCAGTTTCCGCCAGGCAGGCCGTGAGTTGGGGATCTCGGGTTCGCTTGTATCGCGTCATGTGGCCGAGCTGGAAAGGAAGTTGGGAGTACGGCTCGTCAACCGTACGACCAGGGCCATCGGTCTGACTCCCGCCGGCGTACGGTACGCGCAGTTCGCGAAGCGCATCATCGACGAGATCGATCACGAACAGGCCGCACTGGGCGACATGCACGACAAGCTCGAAGGTCCCCTCGCGATAATGGGGCCCAAGTGGGTGGGCAGCAAAGACGTCGTCGACGCCGTCATCGAGTTCTCCGCCCGATACCCGGAGATTCATATCCGGTTCGAGGTCAACGGACTGTCCGAGCGCGCCTACGACTTTCTTGAGCACGGCTTCGACGTGGCGTTCCACACCGGCGATGTGACGTTTCCGACCCGCCATGTACGTAACCAGAATGTCGTCCTGCGGAAGATCGCCGACCTCGACTTCAAGCTGTGCGCGTCACCGGGCTACCTGCGGCGCAAGGGACAGCCCGCCGAGGTGACCGACCTGACCGACCACGACTGCCTCGTCAACACCAACTACCAGATCTGGCACCTACGGCACGCCGGGCACGACGTCCACCTGAAGATCAGCGACCCGGTCTACTCGGCCAACAGCTACCTAAGTCTCCGTAAGGCGGCCCTGGCCGACCGCGGGATCGCGCTGCTGCCGGTCGGCCAGATCAAGGACGAACTCGCCGACGGCTCCCTGGTGCGTGTGCTGCCGGGAACCGAGGTACCGGAACGGCTGTTGTACGCCCTGCGTCTGCCGGACGATCAGAGCCCGGCCCGGGTCCGCCTGTTCGTGGATTTCCTCGCCGAGCGCTTCCGCCGCAAAGCCACCCCGCCGGCTCTGCCCGCGTCAAAGATCATGCAGGGCATCTCCTGAGCGGACAGCCACTCAGCGATTGCTGAAAATCTCGTCGCACATATTGCTCACAATCTTGCCGGACGGTTAGGTTCTCGTAGACACACCGGCACGCCCGGACACCACTCAGCGCTCGCGGCACACCCTCCGCACCGGGCTCACCGGTTGGCAGCCGCCCCTGCGCACGGCGTCGACGCCCTGTCCGTCGAGGTCGTCCTTCGCCCAAGTCCCCTTCTCCCCCACGCAGTTCACCGTTCCCGATCACAGAGTCAGGAGCTGGGAACCATGACCACAACGAGACCGTTCAGCAAATCCGCCATCGCCTTCGCCGCCGTGGGGGTACTCGGCCTGGGGCTGCTGTCCCCCGTCGCAGCGGACGCCCTGCGCGCCGGAGCAGGCCCCGTCGCCGCCACGCACCCCTCCTCGCTGGTGGTGCGGACCGACGCGGGCAAGGTCCGTGGCGACAGCCGGACCGGCTACGACGAGTGGCTCGGCATCTCGTACGCCGCCGATCCCTCCGGCGCCAACCGGTGGAAGCCCCCGCAGCCCGTGGCCAAGTGGTCCGGGGTGCGCAATGCCACCGCCTTCGCCAACCGGTGTGCGCAGAACAGCGGTTGGGACCCGGGCTACGAGAAGACCATCACCAGCGAGGACTGTCTCGCCCTCAACGTGTACGCCCCGGACAAGGCCAAAGCGAACGCACCCGTCGTGGTCTGGATCCACGGCGGCGGCAACACCGGCGGCGCAGGCCAGGACACCGACCCGCGCAAGTTCGTCGACCAGACGGGCGCCGTCGTCGTCACCATCAACTACCGCCTCGGCGCCCTGGGTTTCCTCAACCTGCCCCAGCTCCAGACCGAGAACAAGAACGGCCCCGGCAACTACGGACTGCTCGACCAGCAGGCCGCCCTGCGCTGGGTCCACACCAACATCTCCCAGTTCGGCGGCAACCCGAAGAACGTGACCATCGCCGGGCAGTCCGCGGGCGCGAGCGCGGTCTGCGACGAACTGGCCTCGCCCACCGCCAAGGGCCTGTTCACGCACGCCGTCATCGTCAGCGGCGGCTGCAGTCTCCAGACGGCCGCCGCGGGGCAGACACAGAGCGCCACGTTCGTGAAGACCGTCGGCTGCGACACCGCCTCCGACGTCCTCGCCTGTCTGCGCGCCAAGCCCGCCGCCGAACTCCTCGCCGCACAGAAGACGGCGGGCATCTCACCGTCCGTCGGCGGCACGGCCTTCCCGCTCAACCCCCAAACCGCCGTCCAGACAGGGAACTTCAACCGTGTCCCGGTGATGCTCGGCCAGACCAACAGCGAACGCGGCCTGTTCACCTTCCAGAACTACGACTATCTCGGAACTCCGATGACGGCCGCCGTGTACGAGCAACAGGTGCGCGCGACGTACGGCGCCAACGCCGACAAGGTGCTCGCGGAGTATCCGCTCAGCGCCTACAAGACACCGGGTGAGGCCTGGACCGCCGTCCAGAACGGCTCGACCTCCTACACACGCCGGCAGTTGTTCACCGCACTGTCCCGCTATGTGCCCACCTACGCCTACGAGTTCGCCGAGAACGACACCCCGCACTTCACCTCGATCTACCGCCTCCAACAGAAGAGCACGACGGCACGCGACTTCCCCTTCGGCGGCGCCATCCACGTCGACGACCTCGGCTACATCTGGGACTACCTCGGCCAGACCCTGCCGTACGACGACGACCAACTGGAACTGTCCCGGCAGATGATCACCTACTGGGGTGACTTCGCCGCCTCCGGCGACCCCAACGGAGCGCGGACGCCCAACTGGCCGACGTACAAACCCGCTACGGGCGCGCTCATGTCCCTCAAGGCATGTGACACCGACCCGGCGAGCAACAAGGCGCCGGCGGCGTGCTCCAAGGTCAGCGACGGTTTCGCCGCCGAGCACGACCTCACCTTCTGGGCAAGCCTGCCGACGAGTTGACGGTCGCCCACGGCAGCCGGCGTCCGGCCCAGCGTCCGTCCCATGGGGCGGGAGCCCGCCAACTCCCGCCCCACTTCTGGAGGTTCCACCGCCATGCTCTCCTTCCTCACGGGCCGCGGCACAGCGGCGCTCCGCACCCTCGCGGTCCTGGCCGCCGCGCTCGTCCTCACCGCGGGCGGTGGCCCGGCACACGCCGACAAGAGATCCGACACCGCACACGGCCTCGCCCCGCAGGTCGTCCACACCGGCACCGGACCCACCGGCTACCAGGTCACGTTCCGCTACAGGGACCCCGACGCCACCAGCGTCCAGATCAAAGGCGAGTGGTACTTCGCCAACCCTTACAAGCTCTCCGCCCTGGCCGGCGACAAGGACACCACCATCGCCACACCCGGGCTGCTGCCCGCGCAGTGGGAACCGGGCGACATACCCATCGGCTCCCCCAACTCCTCCGCGGCCAACTGGCCGGTGACCACGATGACCAAGAACTCCCGTACAGGCGTGTGGTCCTACACGGTCCCGCTGCCGTCCGGAGTCTTCAACTACGGCTTCTACGTAGACTGTTCCAGCTCGACGCAGACCGGCTGTGCTCAAGTGGCCGATCCGAGCAACCCGCCGTGGAACACGAGGAGCGGCCGGACCACCGGCTCGGCCCAGGCCCTCAGCCAGGTCTACGTTCCCTCGGATCCCGAGTTCGGGACGGTCGACTACGGCTGGCAGGCTCCCGCCGACGGCGAGCAGGGCAAGCTGACAGACATCAGCTATCCGACGTCCAGCCCGATCATTCCCGCGGGCACGAACCGCCTGGCCGTCTACACCCCGCCCGGCTACGACACGCACCGGTCGAAGCCGTATCCGACGCTCTACCTGTTCAGCGGGGGTGACAACGAGACGGACTGGAGCACCCAGGGCGATGTGTCCAACATCCTGGACACACTCATCGACACCGGGCAGATCCAGCCGATGGTGGTCGTGATGCCCAACTCCCTAGGAGAGACGGACGACTCCAGCGGATATCCGGCCTTCGACGCCAACGTGACCGACAACATCATTCCTTACGTCGAGTCGCACTACCGTGTCTCCACCTCCCCCGCCCAGCGGGCCGTGGGCGGACAGGGCTTCGGCGGCTCGGTCGCGATGTCGCTGCTGTTCCAGCACACCGACCGGTTCGGCTTCTACGGGGTGCTGAGCCCCGGCGTCATCGCCCCCTTCACCGTCCCGGACGCCTCGGACATCACTGACGCGCAGGTGGCGGCGATCAAAAAGACGGGAGTCTTCGTCGGCGGCGGCTGGCAGGAACCGAGCGTCACGCCCAGCGGCGTGCACGGAGCGGGGCACTCCTACCACGCCCGCGTGGTGTCCACCCTGGCCGAGAAGGGCGTCGGACTGACCGCGGACTTCGTCAACGGCGGCCACGAATGGTTCGTCTGGCGCCAGTTGATCAGGGACTTCCTCACTCGCACCGCCTTCTTCCCGCCCGTGACGGGGTGACCCGGCGCCCCCACACCTCACACCCGCCCTCAGGTCGGCTTGCGCCACACGGAGATGTGCTGTGCGGAGTCCTGCGTGAACGGTGCTCCATCCCAGTCCGCGACGCGACGTTCCAGTTCGAGCCCTGCGATCCGTGCCATCAGGTCGAGTTCCGCCGGCCAGGCGTACCGGTGACGGGAGTTGCCGCGGCGGTAGCGGCCGTCGTCGCCGTCGCGGGTGAAGTGGTGCGAGACGAGAATCTGCTCGACCAGGTCGAAGGTGTCGAAGCCGAGATGCCGCTCGGAGACGTCGAACGGCACCGCGACCTGGCCGGGCGGCAGCAACCGCAGCGGTGGTACGCCCAGCTCGATGACGAATCGGCCGCCGGGCCGCAGATGTCGCGCGGCGTTGCGGAAGCACTCGACCTGCTCGTCCTGAGTGAGCAGGTTCGTGATGGTGTTGTAGACGAGATAGACCAGGGTGAACTCGCCGGGGACGACGGTGGTGGTCATGTCCCCGACGGCGACCGGGAGCATGCTCTCGTCGACCTTGCGCCGCAGGACCGCTGTCATGTGCTCGGACAGTTCGATGCCCACCACCGGCACGCCGCGTTCCCTCAGCGGGACGCCCACTCGTCCGGTTCCGATGGCGAACTCCAGTGCCGGGCCGTCTCCGGCGAGTTCGGCGAGGAAGTGGAGTGTCGGTCCGAGGACGGCGGCCGAGGTCATCTCGGTCTCTTCGGCGTCGTAGCGGTCGGCGGTCGCACGGGTCCACAGTTCACTGCTCGTCACGGGCGGCCACTCTGCCGGGTGCGGCGGGCGCTGTCGACGCATTTACCTTGCCCCGGCCCGGGCTTCTCGGCGCGGCGTTCACCGTCCGCAGGCCGTCCGGCGTCGGCGCCCGGACCACAGACAGATGTCAGTGACCTGACCGGGTAATGCCGTCGGCGAGCTGTCCGACCACACTCAAGATCCCCTACCCGAAGGCGGTCGGCGCGGACCAGGACGCCGAACACCAACACGATGAGCACCGTCAGTTGTTCATCGGACCGCTTCCGCGCCTCAGTACCAGAAGCCGACCTTGGCGTTGACCCATTCACTGGCTGGCCTTCGTCCCGAGGTTCACTGACCGACCCCGAGTTCACCCAGCCGCGAAGGCAGAGCAGAGGAGACCGTCCGAGGCGGATCAGTCTTCGAGTTCGTGCCGGACGCGCCGTGAGGGCTGGAAGGTGTAGAGGTCCAGGATGTCGGGGGGTTCGGCCAGGCCGGGGCCTCCCTCTTCGACCCAGGTGGTGATGTCGGCGGTGGCGCCCGGGTCGTTGACCTGGCCGAGCCAGACCGGTCGCCCGCCGACCTTGCGGCCTTCGGCGGAGGGCTGGATGACGATGACGTTGGCGCGCTCGCACGCGTCGAGGCAGTCGGTCCGCCGGATCATCGCCACCCCGGCCAGCGCGGTTCGCAGGTCGGCGAGTTGGGCTTCGTGGTCGAGGCGGGGGACCTTGGTCAGGGTTCCGCAGCAGCACCCGCGGCAGACGGTGACCGTGCAGCGGGCACCGGCAGCCGCGTCGGGGGCGGCCGTGCGGGCGCGTCGGGGGCGTTTGCTCATGCCGTGTCCTTGGCGGGTCGGGGCCATGCGCGTTCCCGCAGCAGGCGCAGGCCGTTGAGGCCGACGATGACAGTGGAGCCCTCGTGTCCGGCGACACCGAGCGGCAATGGGAGCGTGGCGATCAGGTCCCATGCCACCAGCGCGGTGATGAAGACCCCGGCGGTGACCAGGTTCTGCATGACCAGGCGACGGGCCTGGCGGGAGAGGGTCACCACGGCGGGGATCGTGGCGAGTTCGTCACGGACGACGACGGCGTCGGCGGTCTCCAGAGCGAGGTCGGATCCGGCCTTGCCCATGGCGAAACCGGTGTGTGCGGCGGCCAGGGCCGGGGCGTCGTTGACGCCGTCGCCGACCACCAACACCCGTCGCCCCTCGGTCTCCCATTCCTTGACGGCGGCGGCCTTGTCCTGGGGCAGGAGGCCGGCGCGTACGTCCGTGATGCCGACCTCCGCCGCCAAGTGGCGGGCGGCGCGTTCGTTGTCGCCGGTCAGCAAGACCGGTGTGCGGCCGGTGAGTTCGGTGAGCGCGGTCACGGTCGCCTTGGCGTCGGGGCGGAGCCGGTCGGCGATGCCCAGCACCCCGACCGGTGCGCCGTCGCGCAGGACGATCACCGCAGTACGCCCTTCGCGTTCGAGGGACTGCACGACGTCTTCCGGCTTCGGGGCGCCGGTCCGGGTGAGGCGGGCCGGGGAGCCGACCTGCACGGTGCAACCCGCGATGACGGCAGTGACGCCCTGACCGGGTACGGAAGAGAAGTCACCCGCTACCGCGATGCCGAGGCCGCGGTCGCGGGCGGCCAGGACGACGGCGCGGGCAAGTGGGTGCTCGCTGGGGTGCTCGGCCGCCGCCGCGAGAGCCAGTAGATCGTCGTCGTCCAGGCCGGAACCGGGCAGGGGACGGATGTCCGTGACGCGAGGGGTGCCCTCGGTGAGGGTGCCGGTCTTGTCGAGGGCGACGGCGTCGACCTGGCCCAGGCGCTCCATCACGACGGCGGACTTGGCCAGCACGCCATGGCGTCCGGCGTTGGCGATGGCGGACAGCAGCGGCGGCATCGTGGAGAGGACCACCGCGCAGGGCGAGGCGACGATCATGAAGGTCATCGCCCGGAGCAGGGCAGGCTGGAGGTCAGAGCCGAAGGCGAGCGGTACGACGAAGACGGCGAGGGTCGCGATGACCATGCCGATCGAGTACCGCTGCTCGATCTTCTCGATGAAGAGCTGGGTGGGGGCCTTGGTCTCGGAGGCTTCCTCGACCATCTTCACGATCCGTGCGATCACCGAGTCCGCCGGATCACGCTCGACCCGCACGCGCAGCGCACCGGTGCCGTTGACGGTGCCGGCGAACACTTCGTCCCCAGCCTGCTTGGCCACCGGCAGGGGCTCGCCGGTGATGGTGGCCTGGTCGACGTCGCCGGCCCCTTCCAGGACCTGCCCGTCAGCGCCGACTCGCTCGCCGGGCCGTACCAGGATGGTGTCCCCGATCCGCAGGTACTCGGCGGGGACCAGCTCCTCCCGACCGTCCGGCAGGAGCCGGGTAGCGGTGGAGGGGGTGAGGTCGAGCAGTCCACGCACCGAGTCCGCGGTGCGCGCGGTCGCCACCGCCTCCAGGGCGCCGGAGGTCGCGAAGATGACGATCAGCAGCGCCCCGTCGAGGACCTGACCGATGGCGGCGGCGCCGAGGGCGGCGACCACCATCAGGAGATCCACATCCAAGGTCTTGTCCATGAGAGCCTTCAGGCCCTCCCACCCCGGTTCCCAGCCGCCCGTGATGTAGGTGACGGCGAACAGCGGCGCCCACGTCCACGCGGGGGCGTCGAGCAGGCTGAGCGGGAGAGCGACCAAGAACAGGACCAGCGCTGCCAGCGCCCACCGGGCCTCCGGTAGCGCCAGCACCCGCGTACGGCGCCGGGGCACTACCGGGCGCGGCCCGGCAACAGCGCACGTCGGCCTCTGATCCAGGACGGAAGACACGACAAAAACAACCCTTCACGGGCGGATGGAGCAACAGCCTTCACCATACAGGAACACCTGAACAGGTCTTCATTCGTACTCGGTATGATGTCCGCATGGGCCACGGAACCGACACCGCCAGCAGCGCCACCACCCGCGAGCGCCTCGACGCGGTCGGCACCGCCGACGTCGCCGCCACCCTCCAGGCCCTCGCCACGCCCTCACGGCTGTACATCCTGGCCCGCCTCCAGGAGGGCCCCTGCTCGGTCAGCGACCTCGCCAACGCCGTCGGCATGGAAGCCTCCGCCTGCTCACACCAGCTCCGCCTCCTGCGCAACCTCGGACTGGTCACCGGCGAACGCCACGGCCGCTCGATCGTCTACGCCCTCTACGACAACCACGTGGCCGAACTTCTCGACCAGGCGCTCTTCCACGTCGAGCATCTGCGTATGGGAATCCGCGACACCCTGGTTGCCGCCGACGAAGAACCGGCCGGGCCGTAGCCGGGCACCCACTCCGCCCCCGGCGCCCAGCCACCCCCCTCTCGAACCGCAGCCCGCTCAAGAGCGAGACCCAGGAAATGGCCACGCCCTGAGACAGCACGTGGGCATTGGTGTGAGTCGACATAGAGAACCAGGTCACAACTTCGATATATGACAGGTGCGTTGAGATCCCACAAAATGATCCACGCCCGTACACACGCGTGCGTCCACCGGAGAGCGTCGACTCGACCCACGACTTCAGCCGTTACCCGGCCTGGGACAGTTACTCCTCTCCCCGACTCACGGCAAGGCTGACAGCAATCGAGTCCGTCAGCTCCGCGCGTGCGGATTCTCCTCGACGACAATGGAACGTTCGACGAGCCCCACGTGAGCGGATAGAGCCGAAACAATGTCCGTCAGCAATGGGGCTCCTCCGGGACTTTTCGGGGACTTCCGGCCGCATCAACCGGCACGAACGCGAAACAGCGGAAAGGTCATTCGCGCAGGTCAGCTGTCATCAACCGCCCATCACTGCAGGTCACCCCGTTCACTGGTCTCTTCCGGGACAGCTGACCAGAAGGAACCAGCAGCTCTGCACTGAGCGTCGCCTGCCCTCGGCGCACCATCGTTACTCGCCACCTTGACAGGGCCTGGCCTGCGCAACAGGTCGCCTGACACCCATCAGGACGAGCGTCATTTCGGCGTCACGATTCGCCCGTAACGCCCACACCGCACATAATGCGCTGACACAAAACCACAGGTCAGGGACACCTTGGCCACCGGCTCAAGGATCGCCACGCACTCCACATGGTGAGTCACAGAAAACGGTTCCAGATGGGTGCGAGACGGAGGCGAACCCTGTCATCGCCGCCCCGCAGCCGGATGAGCGTCAACTCCCTCCCCTTTGCATCTGGTCACACCTGGAGAGTCGGGGCCGGACGAATGACCACACCCCTAGACCGAACCCCACGTCGTACGAGTTAGGGGTCCTGATCCTCCAGGGGCACACATAGCATCGCCGTGTTTCCCCTTGCCTGAGAGACCCGACGAGGAGACCCGATCCCATGCAAGCTGTCGACCCCGACCTGTGGATTCGCCGCTTCCGCCCGGCGGGTCACGCGTCCGCCCGACTGGTCTGCCTGCCGCACGCCGGTGGTGCGGCAAGCTATTACCTGCCCGTGGCGAAGGCGCTCTCACCAGGCGTCGAAGTGCTCACGATCCAGTATCCGGGTCGGCAGGAACGGCGGCTGGAACGGCTCCGGGAGACAGTCGCCGAACTGGCCGACGAGATCACCGAGGTGATCCGGCCGCTGACCGAACAACCGCTGTACCTGTTCGGCCACAGCCTCGGCGCGACCGTCGCCTTCGAGGTCGCGCGGCGCCTGGAGGCTGAAGACGTCAAGCTCGCCCACCTGTTCGTGTCCTCGCGCCGGGCTCCCGACCTCAACCGCAACGAGCGCGTCTACGAGCGCAGCGATCAAGATCTCATCAAGCAGATCCGGTCGCTGGCCGGTACCGCGCCCGACATCTTCGACGACCCCGAGATGACCGCGATGGTGCTCCCGGCCATCCGCAGTGACTACAAGGCCGCGGAGACGTACGTGTACGCGCCGGGGCCGAAACTCACCTGCCCGGTGACGGCGTTCATCGGCGACGCGGATCCGATGGTGTCGGCCGCGGAGGCCAACTCCTGGGAGAGGCACACTGACGGCCCTTTCCAGTTGCGGATCTGGCCGGGCGGGCACTTCTATCTGGACACGCACGCCGCGGACGTCATCTCGAAGATCTCGGCCGCGATACCGGCCTGAGAACGGCAGGGGGTATGGGTTTTCCGGCGCCCCTGCCGCATTCCCCACTCGGCCCGGCCGGTCACACTCGCCAACCGCCGTGCACGTACGTCTGCGGCGGTGGACGCGACGAACTGCCGGTCCATGATGCCGAAGTGGTCGCCCCGATGGTATGGCCAGTCCTCGTGGCTCCCGGTCGAGCAGCACCGCGCCCGAAGAGTCGTTGCCCCGCCGGTGCAGCTCCCGTGCGATCTCGTAGGCGAGTACGCCTCCGGAGGAGAAGCCGGCGAGAGCGAAGACAGAGTCACCGATGTACTCCTGCACCACCGCGTCGGCCGGCGTGGTGATCAGGACCTCGCGGGTCTCCGGCAGCGTGGAGTACACCGCGGAGTGCACCGTGCACCCGGGTGCCACCAGGGTGGAGACCTTCCAGTCGGCGGCCAGTTCGTCCGCGAACGGATGTACAGTCCCCGGCCGGACCGTCGATGCCGTTGCCGTTGCCGTTGAGGAGATTTCGTGGTTCATCGAGTCGGCATGGCCGGGCCGAACTCTATTGCTGAGGGGTCGAAAATCCTGTCAGGCGACGGCATCAGGGCGGCCCCTACCGGCCCCCTAAGCACGCTCTGGCCGCCCCCTAAAACGTTCTGGCAAGCGCTTTCGCCGTGGGGCAGTGGCTAGCCTCGGCGAGCATCCACCCCGGCTGAATGTAAGGAACTCGCCATCGTGACCGAGGGCAATGAGATAGAAGCAGGCGCGGTGTCCGACTACCCGTTCGAGGTGCGAAGTCCCCTCGAACCCGCCGAAGAACTGGAGCAGTTGCGGTCCGGTTGCCCGGTCGCCCACGTCCGGCTGCCGAGTGGGGACCAGGCCACGCTCCTCACCCGCTACCAGGACGTTCGCGCCATGCTCGCGGATCCGCGGTTCAACCGCTATCTCACCGCGAACGACGCGGCACGGGTCAGCAAGACGGGAGGCCCCTTCGGCAGGCAGGGTCTGAGCGCCACCGACATCCGCGTGGGCGAGGGGCATCTGCGCTGGCGGCGGCTGGTGTTGCGGGCGCTGACCGCCGCGCGCAGCGACGACATGCGCCCCTGGATCAAGGGGTGGGCGAACTCCCTGGTCGACGACCTCGTCGCTGGGCCGGCGCCCGCCGACCTCGCGTCGGTGATGGCGTTCCCGATGACGATCGGCGTGATCTGCCGACTGCTGGGCGTGCCCTACGAGGAGCGTGAGACGTTCACCAACCTCGCCGACACCCGGCTGAGTCATACCAACAGCCCGGAGGTCATCGAAAAGGCTCAGCAGGACTTCACCGACTACTTCACCGCGCTCGTGGCGGACAAGCGCGTCAACCCCGGCAACGACCTGATCAGCGACCTTCTCCACCAGGACGACGAGGGCGAGGGCCGGCTGACTGAGGCCGAGATCATCCAGACCGGCATGGAGGTGTTCATCGCCGGTTACCACACCACCGCTGTGATGATCACCAAGATGACGGCCATCCTGCTGTCCGAGCGCTCCCGTTGGGAGGCGCTGCTCGCCGACCGGTCGCTGATCCGCACCGCCGTGGAGGAGGTGCTGCGCTACGACCTTCCCCGGTTCGGCATCCCCCGCTACGTCAGCGAGGAGGCCGAGATAGACGGGTCGGTCCTGCCTGCGGGCGAGACGGTGATCTGCAGCCTGGCGTCCGCTCATCGCGACGGCGAGGCCTTCGAGGAGCCGGACGAGATGGACCTGCGGCGCGCGCCGAACCCGCATCTGGCGTTCGGCGCCGGGCCGTACGCCTGCGTCGGCCAGTCGCTGGCCCGCGTGGAATTGCATACGGTCCTTGACACCTTGCTGGATCGCATCCCCACGTTGGACCTGGCTGTTCATCCCACGGAACTCAAGCGCCGCGAGAACCGCATCATCGGTGGCCTGCAAGATCTGCCGGTCAAGTGGTGACATCACAAGAGAGGACGGCAGTCATGCGCGTAGTCGTCGACCAGGAGATGTGCTGCGGCTCCGGCCATTGCGTGCAGATCGCTCCGGTGGTGTTCGACCAGGACCAGGACAACGGCAGCGTGATCGTGCTGGCGGCGTCGCCGCCGCTGGAGACCCATGAGGCGGTGCGGGAGGCGGCCATCGTCTGCCCCGGGTCCGCGATCAGGGTCATGGAGAGCTGACCCGATCGAAGTCGGTGAGGGCCACACCACATGGCCCTCACCCTCTGACGGCACCAGGTCTCCTCGGCGCCGTTCCTCCCGCCACGGCGCTCAGCCACGACGGCGGTGTACGGCGGTGCCGGGCTCGGCACCGCCCACCCGACCGACGGGATCAGTCGGCGCGCCCGCGGCGGCCTACTTCCAGGCGTCCCGGAGGAAGCCGGTCACCTGGTTCAGGGCCTCTCCGGCGGTCGGGACCATGCCCCGCATCGAGAAGAAGGCGTGGATCATGCCGTCGTAGCGCCGGTGTTCCACATGGACGCTGAGCGCCCGCAGCCGTGCCGCGTACGCCTCGCCCTCGTCCCGCAGCGGATCGAACTCGCCGGTGACGACCAGGGTCGGCGGGGCGGCCGCGAGCACCTCGTCCGCGGCGTACAGCGGCGATGCCCACGGGTGGCGTGGGTCCTGGTCGCCCAGGTAGTTCTCGCTGAACCAGCGCAACGTGCCCTCGGTCAGCAGATAGCCCTCACCGTTCTCCCGGATCGAAGGGTGCTGCCTGGTCTGGTCCGTTGCCGGATAGAGCAGTGCTTGTGCCCGGAACCTGCCGGGCAGTTCGTTGACCAGGACCGCGCTGAGGTTGCCGCCCGCCGAGTCGCCGGCCACCGCCACCCGGTCGGCGTCGCCGCCGAACGACTCGGCGGTCCTCAACACCCATTTGGCCACGGTGATGACGTCTTCGACCGCGGCGGGGAAGCAGTGGTCGGGGGCGAGCCGGTATCCCACGCTGACCACCAGGCAGTCGGCGTGCACGCTGAGGTCCCGGGCGACGCCGTCGTAGCCGTCCAGGCTGCCGAGCACCCATCCACCACCGTGGACGAAGAGCAGGACCGGGTGCGGGCCGGGGCTGTCCGGCCAGTACAGGCGGACGGGGACGCCGTCGGCGGAAGTGTGCTGGGTCCGGGCGACAACGGCCGGCTCGCCGCCGAACCCGGCGAGTTGATCGTAGGCGGCCCGCGCGACGGGCATGGGCAGCTCGTGCAGCTGCTTGTCGCCGGCGGAGTCAAGGATGTCGAGGACGGCCTTGACCGAGGGGTCGAGTGGCATCAGGAAACTCCCATTCCGGATTCGTCTGTGCCGACGATGCGGGCGAACGCCGGGCGGCTCGCGCCAGCGGAGGCGGTGGGGGTGGGGTGCGAAACGTACGGCGTTGTCCACCGGCCCACCGCACAGCAGCCGCGCATCGCGCGGATGGACCGGACCGGATGCCAGGTGGCCCCCGGCCACCACAGCTCGACCCCGCTGCGCAGACGCTAGGGCGGCGGAGGAGTGTTCCGTCCCCCTAACCCACCCCTATAGTTCGCCGTTCCGCCCTTGTCCGCGGGTCGGGCCCGGTGGAGCGGAGGTCTCCGGCCGTTACGGCAGCAGGAGGATCTTGCCGAAGTGGTCACTGGATTCCCTGCCGCGCGGCGTCGAGGGTGGCGGCGCGGCGGGCCACGCGCACGACGTACGCGTTGACGCTCATACCGGCCTCGAAGGGCGGCAGCGTCACCGTGGCCGTCACGGAACTGGCCGACAACCCCAACCTCGAGTCGGACCTGGCCACGTACCGCTCGCAGTACGGCCTGCCCGCGTGCACCACGACCAACGGCTGCTTCCGCAAGGTCGACGCAGCGGCCGGCAGAGCAACTACCCTGCTGGGGGCACCGGGTGGGGCGTCGAGGCGTCGCTCGACGTCGGCATGGCCAACGTCATCTCCAACAGCTGGGGCACCGGCGACGGTTCGGGCGACGCGAGGACGCGCCGGCCGGCGCGCCCAGCACCTCCTACCTGTGCGACGCGACCACCGGCTACGACGGCCCCACCGGCCCCGGCACGCCCAACGGCCTCGGCGTCGACTCCTCCCTGTGCGGGGACGACCGCTCCTCGGACACCGCGAACCTCGACCCCATACAGATGTGGAACTGCAACGGCAGCTCCGCCCAGGTCTGGCACCTCTCCTCCTGACCCGCACCACCTGTAACCACCCCACGGGAGTGTGGAGAGCCGCCCCGCTCCCAGAGGGGCGGGGCGGCTCTGGGAGGTCAGGAGGTCAGGAGGCGAGGCTGGCGGGGAGTTCGCGGCGGTGGCGTATGTTGAGTTTGCGGTAGGCGCGGGTGAGGTGCTGTTCGACGGTGCTGACGGTGACGAAGAGCTTGTCGGATATCTCGCGGTTGGTGTTGCCGCGGGCGGCCAGCGAGCAGACCCGCAGTTCGGCCTCGGACAGCACGTTGGTGACGACGTTGTCGGCCGGGGGCAGGCTGCGCGGCTGCTCCGCCGGGACCCCGACGACGGACTTGGGTATCAGCGAGGAGGACAGCCCTTCGGCGCCGCACTCGCCGGCCATCCGCCACGCCTGCCGGACCAGCAGCCGGGCCTGCGCGGCGGCGCCCTGCCGCTGGTGGGCGCGGCACAGTTCGACCAGCGTCAGCGCCAACTCGTAGTCGTCCCCCGCGGACTGGAGCATGTCGACGGCGGTGCCCAGGAGTTGGGCCTGCTGCGCGGTGGGCCGGGTGGTGGCCTGGACCCGCAGTGCGACCCCGAGGGCGCGGCGCTGGCCGCGCCGCACCAGCGCCAGGTGCTCGTCGGCGAGCCGGCTCGCGCGCTCCCGCTGCCCGCGCTGGAGCCACACCTCGACCGCACCGGTCCGCCACGGCGCCAGCGTCGGCGAGTCCAGATCCCACTCCTGGGCCTTCTCCCCGCACTGGATGAAGTCCGGCAGCGCCGCGTCGTGGTAGCCGGTGGCCAGGTAGTGGCGGCCGCGGGCATACAGGTAGTGCAGGCCGAAGCGGGTCTCGAACAGGCCCGGCGGGACCGGGGTGTTGACCAGTTCGGCGCTGGCCGCGTGGTCGCCCATCGCGGTCCTGGCCTCGATCGCGGTGGCCAGCGGCATGCCGATCTCGACGCCCCACGCCTCCACCGACATGCTGCGCAGCGCGGCCTCGGCCGACTCCGCGGCGCTGCGCAACGCACCCCGGCGCAGCGCGATCATCGCCCGCGTCGAGGTGAACTGGGCGTGCCAGGTGGGGGCGTGGCACTCGGTCGCGGCCGTCCGCAGCCGGCCGCACCAGGCGGCCGCCGACTCCAGCCGGTCGGCGTAGACCAGCGCGGCCATCGCGGAGTTGAGCGAGCTGATGGTGTCGTCCTCGACCTGGAGGTGCTGGAGCACCCGCTCCGCCTCGGCCACCAGCACGTCGTCGGCGCCGCGGGTCAGCACCGCCCACAGCGTGTGTATCGCGGACAGCCGGGGGCGGCCGATCCAGTGCGAGAACGCGGGCCGGTGCCGCCCGGCCGACAGATCGCCGACGAGTTGCTGATGCACCCCGGGATAGGTGTACGCCAGCCACAGCCGGGTCACGTCCAGCTCCAGCGCGAGCGGCTGCGCCGGGGTGAGCGGTTGCGCCGGTACGCGGCCCGGCGCGGACGCGGGCGATGCGGGGCTGCAGCACTGCGGGGCGTTACAGTGCGGCGCCACCGCGGGTGCCTGCGCCGCCGTACCGGTGGCGGCCTCGGCGTACAGCGGTGCCATGATCTCGACGGCGTCGGCGACCCGGCCCTGCACCAGCAGCCGGTTCGCCACCTTCAGCCGCAGCGCGCCCGGCAGGTCCCCGCTCCTGGCCGGCCCCACCAGCGACAGCATGATGCGCGCGGCGGCCTCGGGCTGGTCGCGCCACTTGATCCGCGCCAGTTTCGCCTTGATGACGTGGCTCTTGTGCCGGTCGTGGCAGCAGTTGTCGGCCAGTTGCAGGCACTGCTCCGCCAGGGAGACCCGGTCCTCGCGCAGCGCCTGGTCGGCCGCCTCCATCAGGAAGCGCGGCGCCCACTCGT
This sequence comes from Streptomyces sp. NPDC005492, assembly GCF_040605995.1. Taxonomy (NCBI): domain Bacteria; kingdom Bacillati; phylum Actinomycetota; class Actinomycetes; order Kitasatosporales; family Streptomycetaceae; genus Streptomyces; species Streptomyces sp. NPDC005492. Next base: position 16,585 of record NZ_JBEXDX010000029.1, on the reverse strand, counting down.
CCTCCACCACGCCCGCCGCTATCAGGTGCTGGGCGACCACGATGGCGGGCGCGCCGTCGTTGCGCAGCAGCCCGGCGACACGGTGGTGCAGCCGGGCCCGGTCGGTGGCCGACATGTTGTCCAGTACGGCCGAGCGGATCGCCGGGTGCCGAAAGCGCGGCCCCTCGATCAGCCGGGACTCGGTGAGGATCTTCATCGCCGCGTCCACCTCGCACTTCTCCAGCCCGACCAACTGCGCGAGCAGCGCGGGCGAACCGGCGCCGTTGGCTATCGCCAGCCCCCGGGCCACCCGCAGGCCGTGCAGGCCGCTGCGGCGGGTGCAGGCCACCGACGCCTCGCGGAACAGGTCGGCGGCGACCGGGTGGTAACCGGTCTCGGGGTGCGCCGGGCGGGCGGTGTGATCGCTGACCAGGGCCTGCGCGAGCAGCGGATTGCCGCCGCTCATGGCGTAGAAACCGGGCGCGTACTGCTCGGCGGCGGCCGGGCCGAACCGGTCGGCTATCAACCGGGCCATGCCCTCCTCGTCGAACGCGCCCAGCCGTACGTGCGCCACGCCCGGCCGGCAGGCCAGCTCGGCGAGTATCCCCTCACAGGGGGCCGCACCGGACGGGCCGAGGGTGAGCAGGATCACGACCGGGTTGCGGCGGCAGCGCCGGATGAGGTGGAGCAGGCACGCCAGCGACTCGGCGTCGACGTGCTGGCTGTCGTCGACGCACAGCACCACCGGCTGCTGCGCGCTGAGTTCGGCGATCAGCCCGTGGAAGGCCTGTAAAGTCTGGGCGGCCCCTGCCGCCGACTGCGGGTGCGCGGTCTCTTCCTTCTCCTCCCGGGCTCGTTGGAGTTGTGCCTGCAAGTCGGTGTCGGTACCGGCGAGTTCGGCGCACTGGAAGAGCTGCTCCACCACCGCGTACGGAATCGCACTCTCAACGACGGACCCGACTGCGCCGAGCACCGTGTACCCGCGGGCCACGGCTCTGGCCGCCACGGCCTCCAACAGCGTGGTCTTCCCGAAGCCCACCGCTCCACTGATGACACCCGTCGCGCCGTTCCCCTCGGCGCATCGGTCGAGCAACTCGGTCAGTTGGTCCAGACATTGGTAGCGCTCCAGCATGTTACTGGGAACCCCTCTGTTGGTCGTTGCGGCGTCTCGTGGCTGAGGCAGCGTCCAGTGGCCCCACCAGGCGACTCCAATCTGCCTCATTCTGCAGGTGGTTGGTAAAGATCAGGTGAGTTGAGGTGGCCCGGAGAACGGCGTCATTCGGGACCGCAGGATTACCGCCGTCAGCGGCTGTGCGGGGCCAGGTGCGGTCGGCCTGGGACGAGCGACGAGGCTGATCAGGCTGTGCTGACAGGCTGAGGCGGACCGACAGGGGGCCATGTGGATGCCACTGAGCGCGAGCTGACGGATCCACTGGGAAGGCATTTTGGTCGCTCCTGCCCGCGGCAGCGACATGGGCGTTCTGGTTCTGGGAGGTTCCAGGGGGCGCATCGACGTCCGGCCGGCCGGGGCAGTCCCCGGGAATCTGCGAGATCTCCCTGAATCCCCCTGGATCCTACGGCTGATCTCCTGCTGGTCGCAGGCGGCGATGACACGATGTGGCCGTCCCCGTCCCTTCGCCGAACAACTGGTGTAGGGCAGGGTGACGCTGAACTCCTCCTCCAGCCGCCAACCGCCTGCCGATTCGCTTCGCGGTATGCCGCTGCTTGCGCGGCGCCTCCGGATCCGCCCGCAGCCACTGGTCGACCGCCTTCTTGTACGGCTCACACCGCGGCGAGGTCCGCACCGACCGCTACGCAAGATTCGAGGCGGGGCTCCTTCGCCTCTCCACCACCCCTCAGTGCTCCGAACTCCCCTCCCGCTAGGGGAGATTGGAGTCTCCTGACTGGGAACTTTGGACGCCGCCCCAGCCAGTCTCGCAAGGGTTCTTGCGCCACCCGGCGTCCGGACGCATGTGACGCCTGTGGCGCATGCGAGTTCCTGACGCTGATGGAGAGCCTGCCGAGCCCAGCTCAAAGACGGGTCAAGATCCGCGCAGGGACGGACGGTGGAGCGACGGGGTTGCACGAGGTCGAACTGCGCGGTGGCGGGGGCCCGGTGCGCCCGGGTCCCCGCCGCTCGGGGGCACAGCCGACAGGTCAGTCCGCGTAGAGGCGGTCGGCGCGTACGGAGTCGGCTTGTGCGGTCACCTCCGCGAGCCAGTCGCGTACGGCGGCCGCCGTGGACGTCGCGAACTGCCGGTCCATGATGCTGAAGTGGTCACCCGGCACGTCGATGACCTGCGAGGCCATGACCGGGGTCTGCCATCCGGTGCCGTTGCCGTCCTCAGCCACCACCGGCTCGCTGGCGCGGACCAGGCACGACGGCACCGTCAGCCCCCGCGCCTCCCAGTCGAGCAGCAACTCGCCGCAGATCCAGGCCGAGGCGGTGATCTCCTCCAGCCGGAACCCCTCGTCGGCCTGGCGCCGGTCCAGCGCGCGGGCCCGCTCCAGTCCGACCCGGGCCATCTCGTTCTTCCACCGCTTCAGCACCGGGCTGTTCATCGGGTACGAGTCGAGCAGCACCACGGCCAGCGGGTCGTGGCCCCGCCGCTGCAACTCCCGCGCGATCTCGTGGGCGAGCACACCGCCGGACGACAGCCCGGCCAGCGCGAACGGACCGTCCCCGACGTACTCCTGCACCGCGTCGGCCAGCGTCGCGATCAGCACCTCGCCGCTCTCCGGCAGCGGGGTGTCCGCCACGAACCCGGGCGCCACCAGCGCTGACACCTTCCAGTCCGCAGCCAGTTCGGCCGCGAACCGGTTGTACGTCTGCGGCCCGTTCAGCGCCAGCGGCGGGCAGACGCAGACCAGGTGCGGACCGCTGTCCCCCGCCGACAGCCGCACCGGCACCGGCCGCCGCCCCGCCCGCTCGGCGTCGCCGTAACGGGGGCGGAGCCGTGCCGCGCTGAGCGCGAACGCGTCGCCGAGGTCGGCCCGGCCGCTCTCCAGCGCGCCGAGGTAGAGGTCCTGCATCGGGTCCCTCGGCGCCGAAGCGTCGGGCGCGGCAGCGGCCGGGCCGCCGACGTCACCGACGTCGCCGAACTTCGTCCCCAGGAAACCGGCCAAAGTGGCGGCGTCCGGGTGGTCGAAGACGAGCGTCGCGGGCAGCGACAGACCGGTGGCCGCCTGGAGGCGGTTGCGCAGGTCGACGGAGGTCAGCGAGTCGAAGCCCAGCTCACGGAACTCCTTCGTCACGTCCGGCCCGTCGCCCGGCGTATGGCCCAGTACGAGGGCCACGTGGTCGGCGACGAGCCGCAGCAGGTACGCGTCCCGCGTCGCGGCATCGGGCAGCTCGGCCAACCGGCGGGCCAGGTCGGCCGGTTCGGCATGGTGGCTCCCGGCGGCGCGGCGGGCAGGCTTTCCGGCGAGGGTGCGCCACAGTGGCGGAAGGTCGCTTCGGGTGCGGAGGGCGCTCAGATCCAGCCGGGTCAGGGCGATCGCGGCTTGCGGGCCGGCCAGGGCCGCGTCGAACATCGCCAAACCCTGGTCCACGGTAAAGGGCGGGGTGCCCGAGGCAGTGATACGGCGCATGTCCGTGTCCGACAACTCGCCCGTCAGGCCCGCACCTTGGGACCAGGGACCCCACGCCATCGACAGACCGGGCAGACCGGCGTGACGGCGGTGCTGCATCAACGTGTCCAGGAAGACATTGCCCGCCGCGTAGTTGCCCTGCCCCGGGCTGCCGAGAACACCCGCGAGGGAGGAGAACACCACGAACGCCGACAGATCCTGATCCTGGGTCAGCTCGTGCAGATGCCAGGCCGCATCCACCTTCGGCGCCAGAACCCGAGCCAGCCCATCTGCAGTCAACGAGGTGATCACCGCGTCCTCGACCACACCCGCCGTGTGGACGACACCGGTCAACGAGGCATCCGCCAGCAGCTCCGCCAACGCATCGCGGTCACCCACGTCACACGCGGCGATCCGTGCCCGGGCGCCCAACTCGGCGAGTTCTGCTACCAGTTCAGCGCCGCCACCACGACGACTGACCAGCAACAGACTCCGCACACCGTGCACACGGACCAGGTGGCGGGCCACCTCCCGGCCCAGCCCGCCGGTGCCGCCGGTGACCAGCACCGTGCCCCCGCCGAAGCCGGCCGGCTCCGTATCCGGGCTGGCCGGGGTGGCCGGCACACGCACCAGCCGCGCAGCCCGCACGACACCGTCCCGGACCACGACCTGCGGCTCCACACCGGCCGCCACCTCGGCGACCAGACCGGCATCCAGCGCGGTGACCGAGACGTCCACGTCCAACAACGTGATACGACCCGGGTGTTCGGCCTGCGCCGACCGCACCAGACCCCACACAGCCGCAGCCGCCAGATCAGTGACCGTCTCCCCCGGCTCCGTCTCCACCGCCCCCCGCGTCGCCACCACCAACCGACTCCCGGCGAACCGCTCACCCTCCAGCCACCGCTGCACCTGAGCCAACACCCACGCCGTCAGCTCATGCGCCGACCGCACCACGTCACCCGCGACACCACACGCCTCCAACACCAGCACATCCGCGCCCGGTTCCACGTCATCCAACGCACCGAACACCGCCACATCCCCACCCGGCAACGCCTCCGACAACGCCACCACCGACGACCAGTCCAGCCCCAGCACCAGACCGGACCGCACACCACCGGCCACCGCCCCGACCGCCACCGGCCGCATCACCAAAGAACCGATGCTCAACACCAACTGACCATCAGTGTCAGCCAGTTCGACCCGCATGCTGTCCGCACCCGTCCGCACCAGATGCACCCGGGTCGCCGTCGCACCACCGGCATGCAAGGTCACGTCCGAGAAGCTGAACGGCAACCGCCCGGCCGGCACAGGCTCCAGCCCCACAAAGGCGCTCGCCTGGAGCGCAGCATCAAGCAGCGCCGGGTGCACACCAAACTTACGGGCCCGGTCGACCTCGTCGTCCCCGACCGCCACCTCGGCGTAGACCTCCTCGGGACCGGCCCAGACCTCCCGCAGGCCCTGAAACGCCGGGCCGTACACGAAGCCGTGGTCGGCGGTCAGTCGGTAGAAGTCCGAGACGTCGACCCGCGAACCGCCGGCAGGCGGCCACTCCCACCCGGCCGACTCAGCGGGGGAGGCGTCGCCCAGTACGGCGGTGGCGTGGCGGGTCCAGGGCTCGTCATCCGTCGTACGGGCGTACACCGCAAGCCCACCGTCGTCGTTGACCACCACCTGGACCTGAACGCTCCCGGTCGCCGGAACGACCAACGGCGCTTCTACGATCAGCTCCCGCAGCCCACCGGCCCCGACGGCGTCCGCACCCCGAACCGCCAGCTCCACAAAGCCCGTTCCCGGGAACAACACCGTCCCGTGCACCGCATGGTCACCGAGCCATGGCTGCGCCCGCAGCGACAACCGCGACGTCAACACCACCGCACCCGAATCCGGCACCGACACCACCGCACCCAGCAGCGGGTGTTCCGCAGACGCCAGCCCTGCCGCAGTCACGTCACCGGTCGGCTTCGGCTGGGCCCAGTAGCGGCGCCGCTGGAAGGCGTACGTCGGCAGGTCCACCCGGCCCGGCTTCCGGCCACCGGCCAGGGTGTTCCACGTCACCGGCACGCCCTGGACGAAGAGGTCCCCGGCGGCCAGCAGTGCGGTGCGCAGGCCCTCACGGTCCTTACGCATCAGGGTCACGGCGACCGCGTCTTCCGCGTTCGCCTGCGCCAGCCCGGCCACGACACCGTCCGGACCCGCATCCACGAAGGTGTCCACACCCTGCCCGGCCAGCCACGCCAAACCATCGGCGAACCGGACGGCCGAACGCACCTGTTGGGCCCAGTACGTGGGCGAGGTCATGTCCGCGGGCTCGCCCGTCAGGTTCGACACCACCGGGATACGCGGCTCCGCGAAGGACACGTCGGCAATCGCCGCCATGAAGTCCTCCAACATCGGCTCCATCAACGCCGAGTGGAACGCGTGCGAGACACGGAGCCGAGTCGTCTTCACCCCCAACGCCTTGAAATGCTCACCGACCTTCACCACGGCCGCTTCCTCGCCCGAAACGACCACCGAACCAGGAGCGTTGACCGCCGCCACCGATACGCCCTCGGGCAGATGCGGAAGCACCTCATCCTCCGGCGCGGCAATCGCCACCATCGCCCCACCCACCGGAAGCGCCTGCATCAACCGCGCCCGCGCAGCCACCAAACGGCACGCATCCACGAGGCCAAAGACCCCCGCCACATACGCGGCGGCCACCTCACCGATCGAATGCCCCAGCAGAAAGTCCGGACGTACACCGAAGGACTCCAGCAACCGGAACAACGCCACCTCAACCGCAAACAACGCAGGCTGCGCCCACCCCGTCGAATTCAACTCATCCGCGTCATCGCCCCACACCACATCCCGCAACGGGACATCGAGATGCCGGTCCAGCTCCGCCACCACCTCATCGAAGGCCGCCGCGAACACTCCCGACTCCCCGTACAACTCCCGCCCCATACCAAGCCGTTGCGCACCCTGCCCCGCGAACAACACCGCGATCCGGCGCCCTTTCCGCGCCACGCCCTGCGCCACACCCCCACCCGGCTCACCGGACGCCAACGCCCGCAGCCCGGCGACCAGTTCATCCGTATCGGAACCGACCACCACCGCCCGGTGCTCGAACACCGACCGCGACAACAGCGCCGCACCCACCGCCGCCGCCTCCGCCCCCTCCACCGCGGACAGCAACCGCTCAGCCTGCGCCCGCAACGCCTCCTCCGTACGACCCGACACCACCCACACCGTCTCCGCACCACCGTCCGGGACCGCTTCAGCCTCGACCTCCGGCTCGGCTTCGATGGCAGGCGCAGCCTCCAGAATCACGTGCGCGTTCGTCCCCGAGACGCCGAAGGACGACACACCTGCGCGGCGCGGCCGGTCCGTGTCCGTCGTCGGCCAGGCCACCTGCCCAGTGACCAGTTCGACGCCGCCCGCGGACCAGTCGACCTGGGAGGACGGCGCGTCGACGTGCAGGGTGCGCGGCACCACCCCGTTCTGCAGGGCGAGCACCATCTTGATCACGCCCGCCACACCTGCGGCCGCCTGGGTGTGTCCGATGTTGGACTTCAACGACCCCAACAGCAGCGGCCGTTCGGCGGGGCGGCCCTGACCGTACGTGGCGAGCAGCGCCTGCGCCTCGATCGGGTCACCCAACGTCGTCCCCGTACCGTGCGCCTCCACCACATCCACGTCGGACGGTGAGAGCGAAGCCGCGGCCAACGCTTGGCGGATCACCCGCTGCTGCGAGGGGCCGTTGGGCGCCGTGAGGCCGTTGGACGCGCCGTCCTGGTTGACCGCGCCGGACCGTACGACCGCCAGTACGCGGTGACCGTTCCGCTCGGCGTCCGACAGGCGCTCGACGACCAGTACGCCGACGCCCTCGGACCAGGCGGTGCCGTCTGCCGCTTCGGCGAAGGCCTTGACCCGGCCGTTGGCGGCCAGGCCGCCCTGGCGGCTGAACTCGACGAAGCCGCCCGGGGTGGCCATGACGGCCACGCCGCCGACGAGGGCCAGCGAGCACTCCCCCGCGCGCAGCGCCTGACCGGCCCAGTGCAGGGCGACGAGCGACGACGAACAGGCGGTATCCACGGTGACCGCGGGCCCTTCGAGGCCGAGGGTGTAGGCGACCCGGCCGGACAGCACGCTCAGCAGGCCGCCGGTGAGCAGGTGCCCCTGGGCTTCGGGGGTCGCGCCGGCGACTTCGCTGTAGCCGGACGGCGCGGCGCCGACGAAGACACCGGTGGGGGTCCCGGCCAGGGCGGCTGGGTCGATGCCCGCGTGTTCCAGGGCCTCCCAGGAGGCCTCCAGCACCAGCCGCTGCTGCGGGTCGGTGGCCATGGCCTCGCGCGGGGAGATGCCGAAGAATGCGGCGTCGAAGCCGCCCGCGTCGTCCAGGAAGCCGCCCTCACGGGTGACCGAGGAGCCGGCGCGCTCGCCGTTCGGGTCGTAGAGCGCGTCGAGGTCCCAGCCGCGGTCGTCGGGGAAGCCGGACATCACGTCGACGCCATCGGTGACGACGCGCCACAGGTCGGCCGGGTTGTCCACGCCGCCGGGGAAGCGGCAGGCCATGCCGACGATGACCATCGGGTCGTCGGCGTCGGCGGCCGTGAGGACCGGCAGGGCCGGCAGTGCATGCGCGGTCTGCGCCGAGGTGTCGCCGAAGCGCTCGGCCAGGTAGCCCGCGACGCGGGAGGCGTTGGGGTAGTCGAAGACGAGGGTGGTCGGCAGGCTCAGGCCGGTGACGGTCTGGAGCCGGTTGCGGAACTCCACCGCGGTCACCGAGTCGAAGCCCAGTTCCTTGAACGCATGGGCGGCGTCGACCTGTTCGCCCGAGTCGTGGCCGAGGACGGCGGCGGCGTGGTCGCGGGCCGCGGCGAGCAGGTGGTCGTAGCGCTCCTGCGGGCTCATGGCGCGCAGGTGGCCGCCGCCTTCCTGCGTCTCCTCCGGTTCGGCGGTGGCCACCTCCGGCAGCAGCGAGAACAGGCGGCTCGGCCGGGCCATGCCGAACGTCGGCACGAAGCGCGACCAGTCCATGTTGGTGACCGCGACATTGGTGTCGCCGTCGCTCAGCGCCCGGTGCAGGGCGGCGACCGCCAGCTCGGGCCGCATGGGGTGGACGCCGAGCCGCGCGAGGTACTGGGCGTAGTCGGCGTCGGCGGCCATCATGCCCGGTGCGTCCCAGGCGCCCCAGGCCACGGACAGCGCGGGCAGGCCGCGCGCCCGGCGGTGCCCGGCGAGCGCGTCGAGGCAGGCGTTGGCGGCGGCGTAGCTGCCCTGGCTTGCGCTGCCCCAGGCCGCGGCGCCCGAGGAGAACAGGACGAACGCGTCCAGCTCCAGGTCGCGGGTGAGTTCGTCGAGCAGCAGCCCGCCGGTGACCTTGACCCGCAGCTGCGCGCGCAACGCGTCCGCGGTGAGGCCCGCCACGGCGCCGCCCTCGTCGACCACGCCGGCCGCGTGCATGACGGTGCGCAGCGGCAGGTCGGCGGGGACCGCGGCGATCAGCTCCGCGACGGTGTCCCGGTCGCCGATGTCTCCGGCGGCGACGCTCACCCGAGCGCCCGCGGCTTCGAGTTCGGCGATCAGCTCCGGTACGCCGTCCGCGGCCGGGCCGCGGCGGCTGACCAGGACGACGTGCTCGGCGCCCGCCCCGACCAGCCAGCGCGCCACATGGGCGCCGACCCCGCCGGTGCCGCCGGTCACGATCGCGGTGCCGCTGGTCCGCCAGGTGGCGGGCAGGCCGGCAGCCGGGGCGTGCACCAGGCGCCGTGCGTACAGCCCGGACGAGCGGACGGCGAGCTGGTCCTCGCCGTGCCCGCCCGCGACGACCGCGCGCAGCCGCTGCAGGACCGCGTCGTCGACGACCTCGGGCAGATCCAGCAGACCCGCCCACCGCTCGGGCACTTCGAGCGCGGCCACCCGGCCGATGCCCCAGGTCGCGCCCGGCCACACGCCGACGATCCGCTCCTCGCCATGGACGGCGACGGCGCCGCGCGTCACGGCCCACACCGGCACCCGCACCTGCTGCACCAGCCGGACGGTGGACAGCAGCCCTTCGACGTCGTCCCGTACCGCCAGCAGCGACACCACGCCCAGGCAGGCGGGGCTCAGCGCCGGGGCCGTGCCGTCGTCCTCGATCAGCTCGCCGCCGATGGCCTCGGCCACCGCCGCCATCCACGGGTCGGCGGCGTACCCGGCGGGCACGACCACCGCCCAGCGCGCGGCGGGCGCGGCGACGAGCCGACCCGTCGCCGACACCGGCGCCCACGTCTCCCGGTAGCGCCAGCCGTCCGCCTCCGACGCGGACTGCCGCTGGTCGCGCCAGCGCAGCATGGCGGGCACCACGTCCGACAGCGCGGCGCTGTCGACGCCCAGCGAGTGGGCGAGTTCGGCGACGTCGCTGCGCTCCATCGATGCCCAGAACTCCGCGTCCACCGGGTCGCGCAGCGCGGGGTCATGGGCCGCCACCGCCGCCTGCGGCCAGTACCGGCGATGCTGGAAGGCGTACGTCGGCAGGTCCACCCACTCCGCGCTGCGCCCGGCGAACAGGCGGTCCAGGGCGACCGGGACGCCGTGCACGAACAACTCCCCGGCTGACAGCAGGAAGCGGTCCAAGCCGCCTTCATTACGGCGCAGGGTGCCGGTCGCCACGATGTCCTCACCGAGCGTGTCCTGCACCGCCACAGTCAAGACAGGATGCGGACTGACCTCCACGAACGCCGTGAAACCATCCGCAGCCAAAGCCCGGGTCGCCTTCTCGAACTCGACCGTCTGACGCAGATTGCGATACCAGTAACCCGCATCCAAAGCCGCGGTATCAATAAGCTCCCCCGACACCGACGAATACATCGGCACGGAAGCCGAGACCGGCCTCACCTCAGCCAGATCCGCGAGGACCTGCTCCTCGATCAACTCCACATACGCCGAATGCGAGGCATAGTCCACCGGGACCCGACGGGCCCGCACCCCCTTTTCCTCGCACCGCGCGACCAGCGCGTCCAGCCCCGCCACCGGACCCGCGACCACCACCGCACCGGGGCCGTTGACAACCGCGACCGACACACTCTCCGGCAGCAACTCCCGCACAGCATCCACCGGCAGCGACACCGCCACCATGCCACCCCTGCCCGCCAGCGCCGCCGAGATCGCCCGGCTCCGCAACGCCACCACACGCGCACCGTCACGCAACGACAACCCGCCCGCAACACACGCCGCGGCGATCTCGCCCTGCGAATGACCCACCACCGCCGCCGGCTCCACACCCCACGAACGCCACAACGCAGCCAGCGACACCATCACCGCCCACAACACCGGCTGCACCACATCCACCCGCACCAACGCAGCCTCATCCTCAAGAACACCCAGCAGATCCCACTCCACAAACGGCCGCAACACCTCCCCACAAGCCGCCATCGACTCCCGGAACACCTCCGAAGAACCCATCAACCCCGCGGCCATACCCACCCACTGAGCACCCTGACCCGGGAAAACGAACACCACACGGCGACCCTGACCACTACGCGCGGCCCCACTCACCACATGGCCCACCGGCTCGCCCGCCGCCAACGCGCGCAGCCCGGCCGTCAGTTGCTCCCGGCCCGAACCCACCACCACCGCACGATGATCGAACACCGACCGCGACAACAACGCCGCACCCACACCCACCGGCTCCAACCCCGCCGACTCCACCGCCGACAACAACCGCTCCGCCTGACCCCGTATCCCGCCCTCGGACCGGGCGGAAACCACCCACGCCACGGCCGACTCCTCGGCGCCCTCGGCCTCGCCCTGTCCCGCGTCCCCGACCTCTGCCGGGGTCAGGGTCGGGGTCAAGGTCGGGGTCGCCGGGGCCTCCAAGATCACGTGCGCGTTCGTCCCGGACATGCCGAATGACGACACACCCGCCCGCCGCGCCCGACCCGTCTCCGGCCACGGCATGGCCTCGGTGAGCAGCCGCACCTGCCCGGCCGTCCAGTCCACCCGGGTGCTCGGCTCGTCCACGTGCAAGGTCTGCGGCAGCACCCCGTGCCGCATCGCCAGCACCATCTTGATCACACCCGCCACACCCGCAGCCGCCTGCGTATGACCGATGTTCGACTTCAACGACCCCAACCACAACGGCCGTTCGGCGGGGCGGTCCTGGCCGTAGGTGGCAAGCAGCGCCTGCGCCTCGATCGGGTCACCCAGCGTCGTCCCCGTACCGTGCGCCTCCACCACATCCACCTCGGACGGTGAGAGCGAAGCCGCGGCCAACGCCCGCCGGATCACCCGCTGCTGCGAGGGGCCATTCGGCGCCGTAAGACCGTTCGACGCACCGTCCTGATTCACCGCACTGGCCCGCACCACCGCCAACACCTCGTGACCGTTCCGCTCGGCGTCCGACAGCCGCTCGACGACCAGCACGCCGACCCCCTCGGACCAGCCAGTGCCGTCGGCGGCATCCGCGAACGCCCGGCATCGCCCGTCCGACGACAGACCGCCCTGCCGACTGAACTCCACGAACGTGGCCGGAGTCGCCATCACGGTCACGCCCCCGGCCAGCGCGAGCGAGCACTCGCCCGCGCGCAGCGCCTGGCCGGCGAGGTGGAGCGCCACCAGCGACGACGAACAGGCCGTGTCCACGGTGACGGCGGGCCCTTCGAGGCCGAGCGTGTAGGCGACCCGGCCGGAGGCGACGCTGAAGGCACCGCCGGTCAGGAGGTGGCCCTGGGTCTCCTCCAACGGGCTGACCAGTTCGCCGTAGCCGGACTGGCTGATGCCGAAGACGACGCCGGTGGGGCTGCCCGCGAGGGACTGGGGGTCGATCCCGGCGTCCTCCAGCGCGGCCCAGGACGTCTCCAGCAGCAGCCGCTGCTGCGGGTCCATCGCCAGCGCCTCGCGGGGCGAGATGCCGAAGAAGCCGGCGTCGAAGCCGTCGGCCGCGACGAAGCCCCCACTGTGGGTGACGGAGCTGCGGGTGCCCTCGGCGTCGTAAAGCTGCTCGATGTCCCAGTTGCGGTCGTCGGGGAAGTCGGCGATGGCGTCGGCACCCGAGGAGACGAGCTGCCACAGCTCGTCGGGGTTGGTGACACCGCCGGGGAAGCGGCAGGCCATGCCGACGATGGCCAGCCGGTCGTCGTCGGCGAGGACCGGGGCCGGCGCGCCGCCCGCGTTCACGGTGACGCCGTCGAGCAGGCTCGCCAGGTACTGGGCGAGCCGCAGCGGCGTCGGGTAGTCGAAGACCATCGAGTCGGCGACCGGCAGGCCGGTGCCGCGCTTGACGCGGTTGCGCAGTTCGACGCCCATCAGCGAGTCGAAGCCCATCTCGCGGAAGGCGGTGGTGTCGTTGAGGTGCTGGCCCGAGGCGTGGCCGAGGACGGCCGCCGCGTGCTCGCGGATGAGGGTGAGGAGGTGGTCCTCGCGCTCCGGTCCGGTCAGTCCGGCGAGCCGTTCGGCGAGGCCGCCGGCGAGCCGCTGCGCGTCACCGGCGCGGCGCCGCGCCGGGCCGCCCGCCAGCGCACGGAAGACGGGTAGGTCGTCGCGGGCCCGGAGGGCGGCGAGGTCCAGGTCGGCGAGGCCGAGGAGGGCCCGGCCCGAGGTCAGGGCGCGGTCGAAGAGGGCCAGGCCCTGCGGCACCGACAGCGGGCGCATGCCCGAGCGGGCCAGCCGCCGCATGTCGGCCTCGGTCAGCGCCGCGGTCAGGCCGACGTCCTGGGTCCAGGCGCCCCAGGCCATGGAGACGCCGGGCAGGCCCGCGTGGCGCCGGGCCTGCATGAGCGCGTCGAGGAAGACGTTGGCCGCGGCGTAGTTGGCCTGCCCGGGGTTGCCGAGGATGCCGGACAGCGAGGAGAACACCGCGAACAGCGTGAGGTCGCGGTCCCGGGTCAGCTCGTGCAGGTGCCAGGCGGCGTCCACCTTGGGTACGAGCACCCGGTCCAGCCGGTCGGCGGTCAGCGACGACACCAGCCCGTCGTCCACCACACCCGCCGTGTGGACGACACCGGTCAACGGGACATCCGCCAACAGCTCCGCCAGCGCATCGCGGTCGCTCACATCGCACGCCACGACGGTGACCTCGGCGCCATCCGCACCCAACTCGTCGACCAACTCCTGTGCACCCTCAGCCGCGAGACCACGACGACTGACCAGCAACAGACTCCGCACACCGTGCACACGGACCAGATGCCGCGCCACCTCCCGGCCAAGCCCGCCCGTACCGCCGGTGACCAGCACCGTGCCTTCGGGGGCGGCGTACGGCGGCTCGTCCTGCGGAGCGACGCGGGTCAACCGCGCCGCCCTGATCTCCGCGCCGCGCAGGGCGAGTTGAGGTTCCGCGGTGCGTACGGCCCGGGCCAGCCGGCGTACGTCGAGGGCCTGGCCCGGCTCGGCGTCCACGAGCAGGACGCGGCCCGGGTGTTCGCGCTGCGCGGTGCGCAGCAGGCCCCATACGGCGGCCGCGCCGAGGTCCGGCACCGGCTCGTCGGGGTGGGTGGCGACGGCGCCGCGGGTGAGGGCGACGAGCGTCGTGTCGGCGAAGCGCTCCTCGGCCCGCCAGGACTGGAACTGTTCGAGGGCCCGGCGCGTCGTGGCGTGGACCGTCCGCACCATGTCGTCCGGCGCGCCCTCGGCGGGCTGCCCCGACATGGCCACCACCACGTACTGGCACGGGTGTTCGTCGGCGAGGACATCGTCGAGCCCCGGGTACGCCGCCTCCGGCAGCCAGCCGGTGTCGGCCCCGGGCGCCTGGACGAACGCGAAGCGTACGTCGTCCACGCCGTCGTCGGATACGGGCAGCGCCGGCCAGTCGAGGGCCAGCGCGGTACCGCTGCGGGCACCGGCCGCCGACCCGGACGCGGGCGGTGCGCCCAGGGTCACGGTGCCGATGGACAGCACCAACTCACCGTCCCTGTCGGCAAGTTCGACGCTCACACAGTCCGGGCCGGTACGGACCACCCGGGCCCGAGCCGCGGTCGCACCCTCGGCGTGCAGGGTCACATCGGCGAAGCCCACCGGCACCCGGCCGGACGGCGCGGGGGCCAACTCCGCGTAGGCGACGGCCTGGAGCGCGGCGTCCAGCAGTGCCGGGTGCACGCCGAACCTGCGGGCCCGGTCGGCCTCACCCTCGGACACCTCGACCTCGGCCAGCACCGCGCCGTCGGCCTGCCACACCTGCCGCAGACCCTGGAACGCCGGGCCGTACACCAGGCCCTCGTCGGCGGCCAGTTCGTAGAAGCCCGCGAGGTCCACGCGCGAACCGCTCTCCGGCGGCCACGGCCACCCGCCCTCACCGGCGGCGACGGCATCGCCGAGTTCGGCGGTCGCGTGCCGGAGCCACGCGTCGTCGTCCGAGGGGCGCGAGTAGATCTCCACCCGGGCGTCCGCCACCACGACCTGGACCTGAACGCTTCCGACCTCGGGGATGACGAGCGGCGCTTCTACGCTCAACTCCCGAAGCCCACCGGCCCCAACGGCGTCCGCACCCCGAACCGCCAGCTCCACAAAGCCCGTTCCCGGGAACAACACCGTCCCGTGCACCGCATGGTCACCGAGCCATGGCTGCGCCCGCAGCGACAACCGCGACGTCAACACCACCGTGCCCGTCTCCGGTACCGACACCACCGCACCCAGCAGCGGGTGTTCAGCGGACGCCAGTCCGGCGGCCGTCACGTCACCACCGGCGAGGGACGCCTGCGGCCAGTAACGGCGCCGCTGGAAGGCATACGTCGGCAGGTCCACCCAAGCCGGCCTACGGTCGCCGAGCAGGGCATCCCACGCGACCGGCACACCCTGGACGAAGAGGTCCCCGGCCGCCAGCAGCGCGGTGCGCAGACCCTCACGGTCCTTACGCATCAACGCCACCGCGACCGCGTCTTCCACATTCGCCTGCGCCAGCCCGGCCACGACACCATCCGGACCCACATCCACGAAGGTGTCCACACCCTGCCCGGCCAGCCACGCCAGACCATCAGCGAACCGGACGGCCGAACGCACCTGTTGGGCCCAGTACGTGGGCGAGGTCATATCTGCGGGCTCGCCGGTCAGGTTCGACACCACCGGAATACGCGGCTCGGCGAAGGACACGTCGGCAATCGCCGCGGTGAAGTCCTCCAACATCGGCTCCATCAACGCCGAGTGGAACGCATGCGAGACCCGCAGCCGGGTCGTCTTCACGCCCTGTGACTTGAAGTGATCGCCCACTTCGAGGACAGCAGCCTCTTCACCCGAAACCACCACCGAACCCGGCGCATTGACCGCCGCGAGCGACACCACGTCCGGCAGATAGGGCCGTACGTCCTCCTCCGGCGCGGCAATCGCCACCATCGCCCCACCCACCGGAAGCGCCTGCATCAACCTCGCCCGCGCAGCCACCAGACGGCACGCATCCACGAGGCCAAAGACCCCCGCCACATACGCGGCCGCCACCTCACCGATCGAATGCCCCAGCAGAAAGTCCGGCTGCACTCCGAAGGACTCCAGCAACCGGAACAACGCCACCTCAACCGCAAACAACGCAGGCTGCGCCCACCCCGTCGAATTCAACTCATCCGCATCCTCACCCCACACCACATCCCGAAGCGGAACATCGAGATGCCGATCCAGCTCCGCCACCACCTCGTCAAAGGCCGCCGCGAAGACCGCCGACTGCCCGTACAACTCCTCGCCCATCCCCAGCCGTTGCGCACCCTGGCCGGTAAACAGCACCGCCACCCGGCGGCCGTTCCGCGCCACGCCCTGCGCCACACCTCCACCCGACTCACCGACCGCCAACGCCCGCAGCCCGGCGACCAGTTCGTCCCGGTCGCCACCCACTACCACCGCCCGGTGGTGGAAGAGCGACCGGGAGAGCAAAGTCGCACCCACCGCCGCGACGTCCGGCGCCTCCGCCCCCTCCACCGCGGACAGCAACCGCTCAGCCTGCCCGCGCAGCGCCTCCTCCGTACGACCCGACACCACCCACACCGTCTCCGCACCACCCACCGAGACGGCCTCGGGCTCCGCGTCGACCTCGGGCGCAGCCTCCAAAATCACGTGCGCATTCGTCCCAGAAATGCCGAACGACGACACACCCGCC